>JAMXLK010000025.1 GCA_024281075.1 Vulcanimicrobiia bacterium | reverse complement strand
AAGAGGTAGACATCATGGCAAAAAGCGACAGCGAAAGCCCAAAATCCGCATCGCGGTTGATCGACGAGCGAATCAAAGAGCTGGGCGACTGGAGAGGCAAGATGCTCGCACAAATCCGAGCGTTGATCAAACAAGCCGATCCGGAGGTCGTCGAGGAGTGGAAGTGGCGCGGCGTTCCGGTCTGGTATCACGACGGAATAATCTGCACCGGCGAAACATACAAGAGCGTCGTGAAGATGACGTTCGCCAAGGGCGCCGTGCTCGACGACCCGTCCGGGCTGTTCAACTCCAGCCTCGAGGGCAACGTGCGGCGCGCCATTGACTTTCAAGAGGGCGATAAGATCAACGAGAAAGCATTAAAGGCGCTGATTCGCGAGGCGGTCTCGCTCAATGCAGCCGGCGCGAACGCAAAGAAGGCAGCACCCAAGCGACGTTAAATCCAAGGAACCGTGAAGTCCACGACAAGAAGCTTCGCGGTCGTCGTTTTTTGCGTGGGTGCAATCACGCTGGCATGCAACGCTTCCGCAGCTGCGGCAACCGAGTTCTGCCCGGCGACGCTGACGAAGGTTTATAAGAAATCAACCGGAGCGGATGCAGCGACGTATTATTATCAGCTGCAAGCACTCGCCTCGCGCATTGTAGAAGGCGACATCATCGCTGACACCGATGCAGGCTGGTTCGCGTGGACACAACAGCCCGTTGCGCTCACTCGATCGACGTACTCCGACGAGTCGCGTTCGCTCAAGCTTTGGTATCGCATCGCGGAATCACCGGAGTTAACCGTTGTCTTTCCGCAGCCTGTGGCGATTCGGCACGCATGGGTTGCCATCGCGCAGGCGCATGGCGACCATTTCTTCAACTGGGATGCGCGGGGCCGGGTCACGTGCGAGCCGCCCGACTTTGCCCCGTCAACATATCCTCACGCCAAGGAACAGCGCTCACCGCAGCCCGGAGACGAAACGCCGGCTCCTGCCCCGCCGCCGGCACAGGCCGTCACTTCCGTTATGCCGTTTACCATTGCGAAGTGCGCGAAACCGTTTGCGTCTGCGAGAGTGAGTGACGCGGCGCGGCCCGAGTTCCCGGAATCGGTGAAAGACCAGGGATTTGACGGCGTGGCCACGTCGGAAATCGCGGTTGCCGTCGATCCGCACGGGACGTTACTCGATGCGTGGGTTTGGGCAAAGTCCGGCTATCCGGCGCTTGACAGCGCAGCCCTACGCGCCGCGCGACAATCCACGTACACCGGAGCGACGTCCTACTGCCGCCCGATCGCTGCGACGTATCTGTTTCGGGCCGATTTCACGCCCTAAAATAAAAAGCGACCGGGGACATGTCTCCCCGGTCGCCTTCCCCTTTGCTTACTCTTTGCGGGAGAACTCTACCCCGGAAGTGGTCAAAACAAACAACTTCTTGTCGCCCTTCGACAAGCTCAGGGTGACAAGACGCTAATTGTCGTCGTCGGTGAAGTGGGCGTACCAATGCGAGCCGTCGCAGAACGGCTTGTTCTTCGAATGGCCGCAGCGACAGAGCGCATAATGCTCGCGTAGCGCTCCCTTGTTCATCGGCTCGCCGTCGAGCTCGATGCCACCGCGGACGTAATAGCTCGCATTGTGCGAGACGAAGATTTCCGCGTCGCGGGTCTCTCCCGTGTACGGTTCGCCGTTCTTGATAAAGCTCAGCGCGCCGGAGGGGCACTCGCGGACGATGGCTTCGACGGCCTCGGCATCGGCGCCATCGGGCGTCACGAAGGGATCGGAAGCGTGGTGGAAGACTTGCGGCAAATGGTCGGTGCAGTTACCGAAGTGACAGCAGGTGCCGCGATTGTCGAGCACTACGATCTCCTTGCCGGCGTAGGTATCGAGGCGATCGCTCGTGCGATCGGCCGACTTTGCGCTGCTGAAACCGATGCGCGCGTGGGTTCCGTCGCAGTACGGCTTGATATTTGAGCCGCCGCAGCGGCAGAGCGCGACGATCGGACGGACCGACAGCGTCTCGCCTTTCGAGTTCTTTAGCGCCTTCAGATTGCGCACGATGAGCGGCCCGTTGATTTCGGGCCGGATACTTGTACGCGCATTACGCTCGCCCGCATCGCTGCGGATGGTCATGGCAAACTGCGCCGGGATGAACGGCGTGAGATGCTCGGCGACGGATTCCAATGCCGCGGCAGCTTCCTGCACCTCGGGCGGAAGCGACGCTTCTTCGGCCAGGCGCGTGAGGCGCGTCGCGAGATCGTACAGCCGCTCGAGGAAGAAAATCCAGGCCGCGTCTTTATGCACCAGCAGATGCACGCTGCGCGTAAATCCGAAGGTCGGGCCGGCGGTTCTGCCCGGATATTCGGGACCGGCCGGTGTCTTGGCGAGCGCTTCCCCCAGCGGGCGCAGTCCGGAAGCCATGATGCGCAGCGTGCCGCGTGCCAGCAGGCGCAGTTCTTCTTCGCTTTCGCCGCCGTGCGCAAAGAATCGCAGCAGCATCATCAACATCAGGTCGTAGGCGCTGTTGAAGATCGGCGCGAGTTCTTGTGCCACTGCGCCCGTGATGCGGTTGCTCCCTGGCGCGATGCCGACTCCGCGCGTGCTCGGATTGGTCAACATCGGCCGGAACGGCGCGAAGATGCGGCCCTCGGCGCGCGCCTTAGCGTCGAGCTCTTCATATTCTTTTCGGATCGCGTCGAAGACCACGAAGTGCGCATCGGGGTGGTGCGCGGTCGGCGCTTCGCCTTGCTCGACGATCATTTCGATCGCGCGGCACGCGGATTCGGCGTCCACAATGCGCACCAAGTCCTTGGGCAGGTCCAGGTAACTCGGATTGGCTTGGACTTTCGGATCGCCGATGAAGAGCTTCTCAGGCGCCATCGCCTTAAATGCCGATTCGACCTTGTGGTAGAATTCGCCGACCGTGCGAAAGTCGATGTCGTAGGGCTCGATCGCGTTTTGCCGGCGGATCGATTCGAGCTGCTCCGCCGTTACGGCGTTTCGCGCGCGAAGCTCGTCGTATTCGGCCATGCGTTCGCGCGGGAGAACACCTTCCTCCGGCATTTCGTAGCAAACGAAGCGCTCGATAAGCGATCGCGATAACGGCTCAAGCGTGATTGCGATGCCGAATGGAAACGTCGACGCCGGCAGCGGGAAGTTCGAACGGGCGAAGTGCGGCGCGCCGCCGACGGCCGTCAGGATGTTGGAAACTTGTGCGAGATGCAGCATCTCCTCGACGGCAACGCCGGCGATCTTCTGCTTCCACCGGCGCGCGGCCGCGAGTTCTTCTTCCGTCAGGCCGCCCTCTTCGAGCGCGGTTTTAATTGAATAGCCGGCGTAGAGATACGAACAGGCCAAATCGTGTTCGAGCTCCGAGGCGCGCGTGAGAAGATACA
>JAMXLK010000024.1 GCA_024281075.1 Vulcanimicrobiia bacterium | reverse complement strand
TGAGCGCCTGATGGAGGTCGCAATCGTTGTACCGACGATCGGCCGATCGTCGTTGGCGCAGCTGCTCGATTCGCTCGCGCGCGCGGCGCGCGCGCCATTTGATGAACTAATCATCGTCGACGACCGTCCTTCGACTACGCCACTTCGCGGCTTCACTCAGGATGACACGTATCGGCGCATAGCCCGCGAGGTGAAGGTGCTCCGTTCCGGAGGACGCGGGCCGGCGGCAGCGCGCAATGTAGGCTGGCGGAGCGCGACGGCGCCGTGGATCTCTTTTTTGGACGACGACGTCGTCGTCGCGCCTGACTGGGCGGATTGCCTCAAACGCGATCTCGACGTTAACGACGGCATCGTCGGCAGCCAGGGAGCGGTTGAGGTTCCCTTACCGGCGGATCGTGCGCCGAGCGACTGGGAGCGCAACGTCGCCGGCCTTGCGCGATCGTATTGGATTACCGCCGACATGGCGTACCGCCGAAACGCGCTCGAACGCGTAGGCGGATTCGACGAGCGGTTCACCCGAGCGTACCGTGAGGACGCCGACATCGCACTGCGCATGCAGCGCGCCGGTGCACTCGTGCGCGGAACGCGGCGCACGATGCACCCGGTGCGCCCCGCCGACCGCTGGATCAGCGTGCGCCTCCAACGGGGGAACGGCGACGACGTGCTGATGCGCGCCCTGCACGGCGCGAATTGGCGCGAGCGAGCCGGCGCGAGCCGCGGCCTTTTTGCAACGCACGCTGCGATCGTAGCGTCGTCGTTAATTTGGCTTGTCCTCGTCGCGCGCTTTGCCGCAATGCGAATCGCGCCGGGGCCGCGGACTGCCGATGAGATGGCGACGATGCTCCTGACGAGCGCGGTCATTCCGTATGCGGCCGTCTACCACCGTCTGCGCGCGGTGCTGCGCTTGCCGCGGTTACTGCGTCGAGGCAGCGCGTGAAGCGTGCCATTCTCTTCGATCGCGACGGGACGCTGATCGAAGATAACCCGCCCAATAACGACGTTTCGGCCGTAGCGCTCATGCCGAGCGCGGCCGGCGCCATTGCGCTCGCACGAGAGTGGGAGTGCCGCATTGGGGTTATTTCCAATCAGCCGGCGATTGCGGTCGAGAGCTTTGACATGGCCGGTTTTCGGGAGGTCAATACGCTCATTCAGCAGCGCATCGGTTCCATCGACGCGTGGTTCATCTGTCCGCACGCTGAAAACGCCGATTGCGAGTGCAGAAAGCCCCGGCCGGGGCTCGTGCACTCTGCCATCCGGCGCTTCGACGTCAGTCCGGCTCACGTTGCGCTCGTCGGTGATATTGGTGCGGATATCGAAGCGGCGGCGCGTGCCGGCGTGCTCGGGATCCTCGTCCCCAATGCGAAGACGCGCGAATCGGAGGTCCGGCGCGCACCGATCGTCGCCTCGGATCTCGTCTCCGCGGTGCGCCGCGCGCTGGAGTTCATATGACGCGCCGTGTCTTGGCCGTTCGTCAAGACAACAACGGCGACGTCATTTTGGCGGGGCCCGCGATTCGCGCGATCGCCGCGGTCGGCGCGCGCGTGACGCTGCTCTGCGGTCCGCGCGGTGCGGCCGCAGCGGCGCTGCTTCCGGGCGTCGATGATGTTGAGGTTTTCGAGGCCGCGTGGATTGATGCCGACCCCAAGCCGGTTGAAGCGACGCAGATTTCGGCATTCGTCGAGCGAACGCGCGCACGCGCATACGACGAAGCAATTCTCTTCACGTCGTTTCATCAAAGCCCGCTTCCGATGGCTTTGCTCTTACGGATGGCCGGCATTCTGCGGATCGGAGCGATCTGCGACGATTATCCCGGCGCGCTGCTCGACGTGCGCCATCGCGTCGAGAGCGACGTTCACGAGGTAACGCGCGGGCTTTCGCTCGTGGCCGCAATGGGATATCAACTGCCTGCCGACGACGACGGAAGCCTCGCTCTGAACGATGTTTCCGAACGGCTCAACCCGATTACGGACGAATGCTACGTCGTCGTTCACCCCGGCTCAACCGTGCCGGCACGGCGGTGGGCCCCACCCAAGAACGCGCAACTCGTGCGCGCGCTTCGCGAACGCGGCCACAACGTCTATGTCACCGGGAGCGCCGAAGAGATTCCTCTCACGGCATACGTCGCCGCGGGCGGCGGCGTCGATCTGGGCGGCCGCACGACGTTTGCGCAGTTTGCAGCGATCGTTCGCGGCGCGCGCGCGGTGGTTTGCGGGAATACCGTCGCGTCGCACGTTGCCAGCGCAATGAGGACGCCGGTGGTCTGCATCTTCCCACCGACGATCCCCGCAGTCCGCTTCCGGCCGTGGAACGTCGCGCACGTGCTGCTGGGCGATCAGGACGCGCCGTGCGCGGGATGCCGCGCGCGCATCTGCCCGATCGAGGGGCAGCCGTGCCTCGACACTGTGACTCCCGCGCAAGCTGCCGATGCCGTCGAGACATTGGCCGGGGCGGCGGCGCGCGTATGAACGTTCTCCTCTGGCACGTGCACGGCTCATGGACGACGTCGTTCGTCCAGGGTCCGCACCGCTACATCGTTCCGGTTCTGCCCGATCGCGGTCCGGATGGCCGCGGACGCGCGCAGACGTGGACGTGGCCCGAAAACGTCGTCGAGCGTTTGCCCGCTGAGCTCCACAGTGAGGTCATCGACGTCGTAATCCTGCAGCGCCCACACGAATACGCCCTCGCCCGGCGCTGGCTACGGCGAACGCCGGGCGTGGACGTGCCGGCGGTGTACCTCGAACATAATACGCCGAAAGAGCATATTGCCAGCACGCGCCATCCGGCGTCGGAGTTCGGCAATCTGCCGGTCGTGCACGTCACGCACTTCAACGCGCTTTTTTGGGATTGCGGCGGGTGCGCGACGTATGTGATCGAGCACGGTGTCGTCGATCCGGGATATCGCTATACCGGCGAGATGCCGCGTTGCGCCGTGGTCATCAACGAAGCTCGACGGCGCGGTCGCGTGACGGGAACCGATCTTATCGCTCGCTTCGAACGTGCGCTCGACGTCGATCTGTTCGGCATGGACGCGCGCTCGCTGGGCGGCATTGAGAATCTGCAGCAGAACGAGCTCCATCGCGACATTGCACGCCGCCGAGTCTACCTGCATCCGATCCGCTGGACGTCGCTCGGCCTTTCACTGATCGAAGCGATGTATTTGGGCATGCCGGTCGTGGCTCTGGCGACGACTGAAGTCCCACGCGCGGTTGACGACGCGTGCGGAGTGATCTCGACGAACGTCGATGAGCTCGTCGACGCTTCGGTCGCGCTGATGCGGGATCCGGCCCGTTGCACCGCGCTGGGCCACGTCGCGCGGGAGCGCGCGAAGTCACGTTACGGCGTGAAACGTTTCCTAGACGATTGGAACCACGTCCTCACGGAGGCGACCACAGCATGAGAGTTGCGTTTATTTCCGAACACGCAAGCCCGCTTGCAACCATCGGCGGCGAAGACGCCGGCGGACAGAATATTCACGTCGCCGCACTGGCAAGCGCGATGTCGCGCAGCGGCGCCGAAGTTCGCGTCTACACCCGTCGCGATGACCCGTCGCTGCCGCAGACGGTTCCTTTCACCGACGGCGTGCTGGTGGATCACATCGATGCGGGGCCGCCGGAGTTTCTCGAAAAAGACCGGCTTGCGCCGTTCATGCCGGCGTTTGCGGCGCAACTGCGAGAGCGGTGGGCGGAGTGGTCACCACAGGCCGTGCACGCACATTTCTGGATGTCGGGGCTTGCCGGCCTCGATGCGGCGCGCAAGCACCGAATACCGATCGTTCAAACGTTCCACGCGCTGGGCGGTGAAAAACGGCGTCATCAGGGGGCAAAAGATACGAGCCCGGAACACCGGATCGCCGACGAGAAAGCATTGGCGCGCAACGTCGATCACATCGTCGCTACGGCGACCGCCGAAGCATTCGAGCTCGTTCGAATGGGGGCGCCGCGCGAGCGGATTACGGTAATCCCGTGCGGTGTGGATCGCTCGCTCTTTTCCGCCAAGGGGCCGGCCGAAGCACGCGACGGAATGTGCGCGCGCTTGGTCTGCATCGGCCGGTTAGTGGAACGCAAGGGCATTGACGACGTCATTCGCGCGTTGGCGCTCGTGCCGAACGCCGAGCTTATCGTCGCCGGCGGCCCCGACGCCGGCTCGCTGGACGGCGACGCGGAGTGCACGCGTCTGCGGGCGCTCGCCGCGTCGTGCGGGGTTGAGGGTCGCGTGATCTTTCGCGGGCGCATTCCGCACGCGGCGGTACCCGCGCTGCTGCGTTCCGCCGATGTGGCGGTCTGTTATCCGTGGTACGAGCCGTTCGGCATCGTTCCGCTCGAAGCGATGTCGTGCGGCGTACCCGTGGTAGCGGCGGCGGTAGGCGGATTGGTCGATAGCGTTATCGACGGCGTGACCGGCGCATTAGTTCCTCCGCGCAATCCGCAGCTGCTGGCCGCGACGTTGACGTCCCTCTTGCTCAGCCGCGCGCGGTTGGGCCGTTTGGGAGCGTCCGGCATGCAGCACGCAGCACGCTACGAATGGCGGCGCATCGCAGCCGATACGCTCGACGTCTATGAAAAGGTTGCAGGGGCGCGGCGGGTCGCCGTTCGCGCGTCGTGATTGCATCGACGACAAACCGGCCGCGACTGGTCATGCTCCGTGCACTCGGCCTCGGCGATTTCCTTACCGCGATTCCGGCGTTTCGCGCACTCGCACGCAGCTTTCCCGACCACGTGCGCATTCTCGCGGCGCCGGTCGAACTCGCTCCACTGGCGCGGATGTCGGGAGCAATCGACGAAGTCGCCGAGACGAAGCCGTTGGCTCCGGTGCCCGTCGAGCTCGAAGGAGCCGACGTCGCGGTGAACCTTCATGGATCTGGCCCGCAAAGCCACGCGTTGTTACTCGAGAAGCATCCGAAGCGAATGATCGCGTTCGCCTGCCGCAACGTCTTCGACGGTCCGTCGCTGCCGCGCTGGGAAGGCAACGAACACGAGATCGAACGCTGGTGCCGGATGCTGGAAGCATTTGACATTGAATGCGATCGCAGCGATTTGGAGCTGGCGTCGCCCGCGCCGGAACGCGAAGAGTACGTCGTGCTGCATCCGGGCGCGTCGTCCGAGGCGCGGCGCTGGCCGACCGAACGCTGGATCGCATTGGCGCGCGCGCTGGGCGCAGCCGGCATTCCCGTTCGAATCACCGGTTCTGCAAGTGAGTTTCGGCGCACGCGCACGATCGCTCGCGCGGCCGGCGTGCCGATCCAAGACGTGCTCGCCGGAAAGACGACCCTGGAAGAGCTCGCGACGCTCATCGCCGCGGCGCGCGCGATCATCTGCGGGGATACGGGCGTGGCGCATTTGGCGACGGCAACGCGAACCCCGTCGGTCGTGCTGTTCGGGCCGATGTCGCCCAAGCGCTGGGGACCGCCCGCCGATCGCTTCTGGCACCGCGCTATCTGGCATGGCAGCACCGGCGATCCCCACGCGGCGCGCGTCGATCCGGGATTGGCAGAGATCGGGGTTGAGGAAGTGCTAAGTAATTTGCGGGAGGTCGGCGGCTTGACCTAGCGCAGCGTCGCGCATGATCGCGCGAGTTGACGCATAGCACGTACAAGCTTCGCGTTCAAGGCCGCGGCGGTCGACGATTCCGATGGAACCGTGAACGGTCCGTACGATCCCTCGCCGCTGCAGGTCCGAAAGCACGAGCGAAACGGAAGGCCGCCGCATCGCGGTGAGTTCCGAAAGCTTCTGTTGCGTCAGCGAGAGTTGCGGCCGCCCGGTTTCATCCGCGATCCAGAGCAGCGCATGCGCCAGCCGGCGATCGACGTTGTGCTCTACGTTGCAGCTCAGCCGGTACGCGCTCACCATGAGCATGCGGTAAACCCACGAGCTCAACGGGCGTCCGAGAATCTCATCGTATGAAGACCGTTCCGGCACCGGAATCGGCAGAAGCCAAGCCGTTCCGCTTTCGAGCACGCGTGCGTCGACGATCACGCTGCCGCCGAGCCAGCGTCCAACGCCCAGCGCCGAACGCCGGCCCATCGCCATGAGCGTCACCGCGCGACCCTCTTGACCCGGCAACGAGGTGGCGACGAGCGCATCAACTGGGAAGAGCAGGCCTTTGGAAAGCGTCGCTTCCAACGAGTCGTCGCGGCGATGCAGGAAAATGCTGCGGAGCGCGGGGCGCAGTGCCGTTTTCGCGCGATCGGGAAGGGAATCCAAAATGTCGTTTCCGAGCGGCACTGTCCGTACTTTTTGACGTTATGAATAGTCGGGTGGCGTTTATTTCCGTCATCCCGCCCCTTTTAAACCCGCCGAGGGAGCGAGCCGCCGAATGATGTTCGCGGTAATTCGCGCAACCGTGTCGTCGCGATCGCGGAGAAGGCGCGGCCAGTCAACGGTACCGGCAACAAAACAGAGTCCGCGCTGATGCATGATGCCGAGCGACGCGTGCGCGCCGGGGGCGAGCTCGCCGCTTCCATCGCCGACATCCCAGGTGACCCGGGCCTCAGCGAGCGTTTCAAAATTAGCGTGCGGCTGCGACGGCGTTCCGTCGAACTCATAACCAATCAAACGTTGCTGCCGTCCAAATCCGTCGCCGGCTTCGAAACCGCAACCTTCAAATGCCCAGTGCCGTGGCCGGCCTACTGAAAGGCCGCTCGGTGGACGTGCGCCGCGCCACTTACCGCCGCCGAAACGGTAGCTGACGCCGAATGTGCGGTCTTCCGGCCATTCCTCCCACTTGCCGATCCGCGAAATTGCACGCGTGGCTTCGTCGTAACGAATCCGAAAATAGGCGGTGTTGCCGGTGAAGAACGCGGCGTTAGCCCCACGTTGCAAGTGCGCCGTTAACGCATTGCGCATTGCGTCGCTCCAGTATTCATGGTGGCCGAAGGCAATCAGCAGTTCGGAGCCTTGCAATGCACATGGGTCGCGGTGCAGATCCAAATCGCAGAGGTAGTCCACGGCGCCGACGTGCCGTTCGAGCCAGCGTATCGCCGGCTGATCCCAATGCGCGTACGTTTGACGAGGCGTCGCGGCGTCGTAGACGTCGACGATGCCTTCGTCCCACGTATGACCCCCGATACCGCCGCCCGGACGCGCGAGCGTCACCGCAGGAGCGTGATTATATAAGCACGTTCGCTCGCCGGTCTGATCGATTGCGACGTTGTACGCGTGAAAGGTGAAGAGCGGCACGTTATAGGCGATCGGCGCCCGCGGTGGCCGTGCCTTCACGATAAAGAGCGCGCGCGCCGTGCGCGCGTCGAGCGGATCGCCCGGCACCGCACCGAGCAATGCAGCGTAAACGCCGGATCTCCAGTTGGACGGGACCTCAAAGCGATGGATCGGCCAAGCCCATGGATGCGCGGCGCTGCCGGCGGGCGCGGACTGCGCCGGAATGACCGAGCCGGCGTGCTCGCGCATCGTTTCGTCAATCGCGCCGCAGCGCACGAACTGAACGGTGCACGGCCGCTCGTTAGAAACGCAAAGTTCGAGCGTTTCGCCGGCTTCGATGCTGGGCTCGCGCGGGAACGCGTAGGTCACGCGAACGGCGGAAAGGGCAGCGCGTCGATCTGACGCTGCAGCGCGCGGTCGATCGGCACTCGGCGGCTGATGGCCCAATGCGCCTTTGCGACCGCGCGCAAGAGTGCCGCGCGAACTTGCGGGTCGCGTGGAGCGCGGCACAGAGCCTCGAAGGTGATCCGTGCCGCACTCGCAAGCCGGTACCGCATCCATGCCACCAGCAGGCGATTGCGAATCGTCCAACAGCGCCTGACCGCGTCGTCGCGCTCGAGCGGCGACGGCGCATGCCGCACTTCGATCGATGGCAGATACTGCATCCGCCACCCGCGCCGGGTGAGCTCGATGGAGAGCAGCGTTTCCTCGCCGCCGATAAAGAGCGCTCGATCGTAGCCGCCGCATTCCAAAAACAGCTTGGTACGGATCACTGCCGCGCCGGCCTGAAAAAACAGGATCGGATGCCCGGGCAGGCCGTCGATTGGCGCGGATCGCGCCATCGCTCTGCATGCGTTGTCTATCGAACCGGACCCGTCTACAACGACTCGCGCGTTGACCAAGGCAATGTCCGGATACTCGGCAAGGGTCTCTGCGGCCGCGCGGATGGAGCCGCCGGTCCACCACGTGTCGTCGTCGCAGAACGCGACGTATTCGGTCCGTGCGATGCTTGCGCCAAGGGTGCGCGCGAACGCGCCCACATTCCGAGGCAACTCCATGATACGCGCCTGTGGAAAGCGTGAACGAACGGCATCCGCAGTGCCGTCGGAGGAGGCGTTATCGGCGACGACGATTTCGGTCACTTCCGGCAGCTGCGCCAACTGCGTCAGAGTCGCAAGCAGCCGTGACCTCCGGTTTCGCGTCGCTATAACGACGGTGACCTGAGCGGGGTTCACTGAAAGCTCATTCCCTCCCTGATTCACCAAGCCCCGATTTGGGGAAGATTGCTTGCAGTTCATACAAAGGGGGTAAGCGGTGGCAAGCGCACGGCAAAGTCGAAATCAGGAACGAATGCGCCCCGCAGCTCACATGAATAAGCTTCGCACGCTCAGGAGGTTAACTTGGCAGGCTTAATTTGGACGATTATCGTCATACTGTTCGTCTTATGGCTCCTTGGTTTCTTACTCCACTTCGGAGGGGGCCTAATTCACCTAATCCTGCTCATCGTAGTGATCCTCATCATCGTCAATTTGCTGACGGGACGAGGCTTACGAGTCTGACGGCCGATTAAGCAGAGGAGAATCGTCTTATGGCTCGCCGCAAAACAACGGGCTCCCGTAAGAAAT
>JAMXLK010000023.1 GCA_024281075.1 Vulcanimicrobiia bacterium | reverse complement strand
CTGCGCCGCCGCATCGGCTTCTTGGGCGGTTTCTGCAGGCGGGAAAACCGGATGCGTTAATTGCGTGGCTCAACGGCGAGGCAACAAAGTCGCAAACTGGCGCATTCGTCGTCTCGACCGACATGCTAGCCTACGGAGGCCTTTTGGCCTCGCGCGTACCGGGCGCGACGTACGCCGATGCGGAGTCCCGTTTGCGCGAGCTTGCGTATTTGCGCGATCGCCGGCGTTCGTCGTGGATCGGCGCGTTTGGAACCATCATGCGGCTCGCACCGACCGGCATTCCAGCCGGTACGCCGTTCTTCGCGCCGTATCCGATCTGGCAGTATCTCCAAGACTATGCAAATCTGCACGACCCGCTCTTGCCGAGCGAAACCGAACAAGCCGCGCATCTGCAGGCGCTCATCGGCTCAGCCACGCTGGACGCGTACCTCGCGACGCGCGCGCGCAATCTCGCGGTCGACCGGCTGTTGTTGAAAATGACTGCTGCCGGTACGATCGACCGCCTCGTGCTCGGTCAAGACGACGCCGGGCCCGTCGGATTACACGTGCCGGACGTGCGCGTGCTCCAAGCCGATCTCGCAGCGCAAACGTTACAGGATCGCGTTTCGATCGAACCCGGAGCCGACGAACTCGGCATCGCGCTCGTCGCGCATGCGATCGCGCGCCAAGCGGGCTGGACGCCCCGAGTTTCGGTGCACTACTCCACGCCGGAAGGCGCGCTCTATCAAGACCCGATCGAATACGCGCCGATTTCAACGGCAATCGACGCGCTGATTCGAGTCTGCGGCGCCATACGCGACGACGATCGGCCCGACATCGCGCTTTACGTGCGCGTGCCGCAAACGCCGGCCGTGGAAGACGATGCCTTCATCGCCGCAATGACGGCCGATCGTTCGGCGGGACGCGCTATCGCGTTGGCCGATCTTTCGTATCTCCACTCCTACTCCGAGCAGGGCGCATTCGCGCAGCGAATTCTCGCTTCAGGCCTGGCGGCGCAGCTCGATGCGTATTCTTCCTGGAATACCAATGCCAATACCGTCGGTACCGCGCTTGCCGAAGCGATCGCCGCCGGCGCCGGACGGCGCACCAAAACGTACGATGCGCTCGCGCACCGCACGTTTACGTTCGTGATGTTTCTCGACGATTATGCGTTCCATGATGAAGTCCGCCCGGATCTCAATGCGACGCTCACCGCGCAAGGGATCGAGGACCACTCGCTGCTCTCGCCCGACGTTGCCGCCGCGATGTCGCAGCGCGATCGCGCGCTGCTCTGGACGTACGCCGTGCAAATCCTTGCGCAGCTCGACCCTGGGTATCACATCGCCGCCATGTCGATCGGCCTGCCGTGGGATCGCACGTTTGAGACCTCGATCGACGTCGGCCTTGCGCCGAATTTATAAGGACCGTACCGCCAAGGGCGGCACGGTCCTTATGCCTTAACGTACGGTTTTTGACTTACGGTAGTGAAGGCGGATTATACGCGACGCCTTCGATCAGTCCGCTCGCGCTGAGTCCGTTGGTGAAGCTGTACCAATACGTCAGCGAGGTCGGGCTGTAGTAATAGACGTCAACCGATCCGGTCGTCCGAGTGCCGACGGCTAACGTCATTGACTGCTTGTTCGGTATTCCGTAGACGGACGTGCAGACCGTCGTGCCGCTGCCGCACATGCCGGTGAGCGGGAAGGGTCCGCCGACGAGCGTGCAGGCTGGATTGCAGCCGCTATAGACCCACAGCTGGCTGATGCCGCTGGGGTTCTTGTCCATGGAGACCAAGTTGCCGTTCTTATCGAAGCTCAAGCTGCCGTAATCCACGTTCATGAATCCGGTGGCTTGTACGCCGCCTCCCGTGCAACCGGCGAAATACGTCAGCGTCGCGACGCCGGAGGGATTTTCTGCCGAAGCCCAGCAGTCGCCGTTGCTCGAGAGCGCAACGCCGGCGACCTTAAACATCGTGGTGTAGTTCGTCAGGTTCTGGGTGCAGCCGGCCGAGACCGTGCAAATCGAGAGGCTTCCCGCGGTACCGCTCGGCCCAAAGATGTTGGCGAGCACGATTTCGCCGTTGAGCGCGTCGAAGCTCGCCGCATTGGACGGTTGTCCGTACGGATCCGGGATGCTCGCGACCATGGTGCCGCACGCGCTGCCCGATTGGGGACCCGACCAGAGTTCGAGCACGGGCGCGCCGGAGTAGTTTACCGGGACGGGAGTCATGAGTATACCTTTACCGTCGAAGGCGATACCGTTGACGGAGGCTCCGATGCCCGTCGGAACGGTGCAGAACGGGGGATTGTTGCCGGTATTTCGATTCTGGTACGCCATCGCGCCGCCGGCGTAAAACTCATTCACGTATATGCCTTTGGGCATGGCAGTGCTGCCGCTGTTCTTTCCGGGGCGGTTAACCATGCTCAGCACTTGCTGGAAATGCTGCGCTCCGTCGCCGTTATCGTACAGGTTCGCCGGGAAGACCCAGCGTGGTTTTTCGTTATGATGTTTGAGCGGTCTCACCTGAGACTGATTGCCCATGGTGCTGGGGCCCGAGGGGGTTGTCGGGGATACGTTGCCGGAGCAACCCGCGATGAGCGCCACAGCGACTGCGGCGCAAGCCGCGGTCGAAATCAAACGCATACAGAAATTCTCCTTCGCAGTAGCCGAAAGGCCGGGTAGACCCCGGTCCGCCATTGTTCGTTAAGCCCGCTCCGGCTCCCCCGCTCCCCTCGTAAGAGCAACCAAGGCCTCATCGAGTTCAAATGGAAGCGGCTTTGCGCCGTCCGCAATGCACGCGAGATTTCCGGCCCAGTCTTCCGACTCGGCTTCGTCCTTTGGCGGCGTGACGGCAAATCGTGCGACGTTCTGTTCGCGTGCAAAGCGCATAGTATGCATCGCGCCGCCGGTGAGCTCGGTGCAAACCAGCACCACTGCCGCAGCGTGTTCCACTTGCAACGCATCACGCTGGACGCGGGACTCTTGCGTCGCGGCCGTTCCGGGCGGCAAGAGCGTTGCAACCGCACCGCCCGCCGTAACGATCGCGCGCTCCAGTTCCTCGTATTCGGGCGGATCGGTACGTCCGAAGCCGTAACCGACGAACGCAACGGTTGGAACGCCGGCTGCCAGTGCACCTCGATGCGCCGCCGCATCGATGCCCGGCGCAAGACCAGAGACGATCGGCACCCCTAAGCGTGCGGCAAGTTCGTATGCAAACTGCGCCGCGTCGGGCGGCGGCGTGCGGCTCCCGACAATTGCAATGCCGCCAGTTGGAATGGCGCCACGAACGTAGAGCTTAGGCAACGTATGACGCGTCAAGTGCTTCGACGTCGTGGCAGCCTAAGAGCCGCAGCGTCCGAATCACGCCGGCGCGCAGAATCTCAATGGCTCGCGCGACCCCGGCGCCGCCGGCCGCGCCGAGACCGTACGCATACGCCCGTCCGACGAGCACCGCCTTCGCTCCCAAACAGAGCGCCTTGATGACGTCGCTCCCGCGCCGAATGCCGCCGTCGAGCAAAATTTCCACGCGGCCGCCGGCCGCTTCGACGACTTCGGGTAGCGCGTCGATTGTCGCGGAGACGCAATCGAGTTGGCGTCCGCCGTGATTCGAAACGACGATCGCGTCGCAGCCCGCGTCGATGGCACGGCGCGCGTCTTCCGCCGTCAGCACGCCTTTGATCACGATCGGACCCTTCCAGAGTTCGCGAATCCACACGAGATCTTCCCATGCGACGGTCGAGTGCTCGAGCGCCGCGGCAACGTCGGCATACGGCATAGGACCGACGGTCGGCAAAACGACATTCGGAAATCGCATCATCCCGCCGTCGCGCAAGAATCGGTAGAGCCAGCCCGGGCGCGCCAGAACTTGACCGCTATACGGCAGCATCTGCCAGAAGTTTCCGCCGGTTAATTCCTTCGCGCCGTTCCGAGCGTCGCGTTCGCGCTGTCCCGAAACGGCAGTGTCGATCGTAACGACGAGCGCGCCGAATCCCGCCGCTTTCGCACGCAGAATCGCGGCGCTCGCGACCTCGCGGCCCGCGACGAGATAGAGCTGATACCATGCCGGCCCCGTGGTGGCGGCACGTACGTCTTCGAGCGGGCATCCCGACAGCGTGGAAAGGACGTAGCCCGTGCCCGCGGCGCCGGCTTGGGCGGCGGCGACGCACTCGCCGCGCGGGTAGAAAAGCCGGCTGCTGCCGACCGGCGCGAGCATGAACGGAAGCTCGAGCGCCGTGCCGAGCACGCCCGTGCGCAAATTGACCGGTGCGTTGGCGACTGCATTGCGCGGACGAAAAACAATTCGGTCGAACGCGGCAGAGTTTTCGCGCAGCGTCGTCTCGTTGTCCGCGCCGCCGTCGATGTAGTCGAAGACGACTCGCGGAAGCCGCCGTTTCGCCAAGCGCCGCAGATCCTCGATTGCTACCGCGCGCATCGGCACTTGACGTTAGCCTTCATCAAACGATACCCTTTGGTGCGATGGACGCGAAGTTTGTCGCCACCGCCTTCGCTACCGCGTTTACGATCATTGACCCGATCGGCATGATTCCGATGACGCTCGCGGCGACGTCGCGCGTCTCGCCCGAGCGGCGCAATCAAATCGTCGATCAAGCCGTGATGGTCGCAGCCGGCGTGATGCTCTTTATGGGCGTCGTCGGCCGCGTGATCTTAGATTATCTTGGCATCACGCTGCCGGCCTTTATGATCGCGGGCGGCATTCTGCTCTTTCTGATTGCGATCGACATGCTCTTTGCGCGTCCGACACGCGCGAAGGCGACGCACGCGGAAGAGATGGAGGCGGCGACGACGGAGAATCCTGCGGTCTTTCCGCTTGCGGTGCCGATGATTGCCGGTCCGGGAACGATTGCGACGGTCTTGCTGCTCGTCAACCTTTCGCACGGGGACCGGCTCGACTTGGCCATCGTCGCGCTGGCTTACGTCGTCGCGCTGATCGTGACGTGGCTCTGCATGCGCGGATCGGCGCTCTTGCAGCGCGTTATCGGCACGACCGGCATCAACGTCGTGACTCGCCTGTTGGGAATTATTCTTGCGGCGCTCGCCGTGCAGTTCGTCGTCAACGGGCTGGTACAGACGCCGCTCTTACGGCGATGAGGTTGCACCCGGGGTAGCGGCCCAATCTCGATAGACTTGTTTCTCGATGGGTGGCATATCTGCGTCAGGAGGAAGCCGAAAGCCGATCAGCGGCAACGGAAACGGAATTGGGTGGGGCGGCTCTTTGAACGGATCCGATCCCGGATAAAAGCAGAACGGCCAAACGATATTGCCGCTCTCCGTCGCACCGTCGGGATACGTATATTCGTAACGTCCGTAATAGCAATCGAGCCCGTGATCTTGCCAGCTTCGCGTCGGCGTGATGATGCCGTTGCCGTGCTCCTCGCCGCGCATTGACGACGGAATGTTGAAAGCGTAGCTCTTTGTCGATGATTGGCGCGCCGCAGGATCGATCGTCGGAATCGCATGCGGATCGTTCTGCTGGTTCAGCTGCGCCACTTCGCGCGCGAACCCGGCTTGGTCGCGCTCGAGCTGCGACGGCACACGCGGGCTGTGACGCGGCGGCGGCTCGTGGGGCGCCGGCAGCATCGTCTCCCTGACGAGCTCGTGCCGCGGCGTCTTGGCCGGCGCCGACTGGTGCTGCCGGACGCGCGGCGCGGGCTTCGACGGGGCGGGCGTACTCGGCGCTTCCTTTTTAATTGTAACGAGCTGCGTCGACGCGACGACCTCGCGCGCGCCCCGCGGCACGAACGTGCGCGCAAGCGCATAAAAGAGCAGCGTCAGCACGATTAAGTGGATCGCCGCCGACGCGATGGTCGACAAACCAAGCGCTCGCCGCCGATTATTGAGAGGCCCCGAGATCACCGCGTTATCTTGTCACCCTGAGCTTGTCGAAGGGTGAGAAAAGTCACCTCTGGCAGAGTTCGATGAGCACGCCGCCGGTTGCCTTTGGGTGCAGAAACGCGATGCGGCTGCCGTGCGCGCCTTTGCGCGGATGCTCGTCGATCAGCCTCACGCCGGCCGCTTTGAGCTCGCTCAACTTGGCCTCAATGTCGGCGACGCGGTATGCAGTGTGGTGCAGTTTCGTTTCGGCGTCGCCGCGGTATCGCGCGATCGGCGAGCTCTCGTCGAGGGGAAGAAGCAGCTCGATGAACGATTCGCCGGCCTCCAATCCTACCGTCTCGACGCCTTGATCGTAAACGATCTCACGAAATACTTCTCTGAAGCCGAGCGTCTGCGTATAGAGCCGGAGCACGGCATCCAAGTCTTTGACGACGATTGCCACGTGGTCAATTTCCATTCTGTGTCAACCTGAGCGGAGTCGAAGGGTCCACTGCCCTACGCGACGACTTCTTTGGAGCGATAGGTGCCGAAGACTTCGCGCAAGACGTTGCAAATTTCGCCCAGCGTCACACCCGCGTCCACCGCATCGACGAAAAACGGCATGAGGTTATCGGCTCCCGACGCCGCATTTCGAATACGCCCCAGCTCGACTGCCGCCGCGGCGGCATCGCGCGTGGCGCGAAATCGTGCCAGGCGCTCGACCTGCTCGCGCTCGACCCGTTCCTCGATGCGCTGCAATTCGATCGCGTGTCCGCTCTCGTCCTCGGAGAAGCGGTTCACGCCGACGACGATCCGCTCCCCGCGCTCGATCGCTTGTTGCGCGGCGTATGCCGAATCGGCAATGCGCGCCTGCATCCAGCCGGTCTCGATCGCGGCGATGCTTCCGCCCATGGCATCGATCTCACCGATGATGCCGCGCGACCGTTCAATTAACTCGCGCGTGAGCGTCTCGATGTAATAGGATCCCGCCATCGGATCGACCACGTCGGCAACGCCCGACTCGTATGCAATGATCTGCTGCGTACGCAGCGCGGTTTTGGCGGCCTCCGCGGTCGGCAGCGCTAACGCTTCGTCTTTTCCGTTCGTATGCAGCGACTGAGTGCCGCCCAACACCGCCGCGAGCGCTTGAAGCGTCACCCGCACGACGTTGTTTTCCGGCTCTTGCGCGGTGAGCGTCGAGCCGCCCGTCTGCGTGTGGAAACGCAGCATCTGCGAGCGCGCATCGCGGCATCCGAACTCGTCGCGCGTGATGTGCGCCCAGAGATAGCGCGCTGCGCGGAATTTTGCGATCTCTTCGAAGAAATCGTTGTGCGCGTTCCAAAAGAACGAAATGCGCGGCGCGACCTCATCGATCGCAATGCCGGCATCGCGCGCGGCCTGCAGATACGCCTTGCCGTTGGAGAGGGTGAACGCGATCTCTTCGACCGCCGTCGAGCCGGCCTCGCGAATGTGGTAACCGGAGATGGAGATCGTATTCCATTGCGGAACTTCGCGGGCGCAGTACGACATAACGTCCGTCACCAATCGCATCGACGGTTTGGGCGGATAAATATAGGTGCCGCGCGCGACGTATTCTTTGAGTACGTCGTTCTGTACCGTGCCGCCCAGCTTTTCGAACGGAATGCCGCGGCGCCGCGCGACCGCCAGCAGCAACGCAAGCAGAATTGACGCCGGCGCATTGATCGTCATCGAAACCGTGACGCGATCGAGCGGAACGCCGTCTAAGAGCGTCTCCATATCGGCGACCGAATCGATCGCCACGCCAACCTTACCGACCTCCCCGCGCGCTTGCGGCGCGTCGGAGTCGTAGCCGAGCTGCGTCGGCAAGTCGAACGCAACCGAGAGCCCCGTCTGCCCGCGCTGCAGCAAATAGCGGTATCGCGCATTCGATTCCGCCGCGGTTCCGAAGCCCGCATATTGCCGCATCGTCCAGAGCCGCCCGCGGTACATATCTTTTCGAATACCGCGTCCGTACGGGAAATCGCCGGGCTCGCCGAGCTTCGCCGCCGGCCCTTCGACCGCGTCGTACACGGCTCGAATCGGTATTCCCGAGTCATTGACGTCTCTAGGCATCAATGCTCATCAACGGCGAACCGCTCTCCACGCTGGATCCCGCGCCGGCCACCACGGCGCTCACGACGCCGTCGCGATGCGCGCGTATTTCGTTCATCATCTTCATCGCCTCGATTACCGCCACCACTTGACCCTCGCTCACGCGATCGCCCTCCGCAACGCGAAGTTCGACGATCAGGCCGTGCATCGGCGATAGGACGGTATTACCGCTGGCC
>JAMXLK010000022.1 GCA_024281075.1 Vulcanimicrobiia bacterium | reverse complement strand
TCGTAGTTGCCGGTTGTAACGGCGGCACGTCGCCGCAAACCGGCGCTTTACCTACGCAGCGTGCGGCACGGCACGTGGTGAGCTCGAGCAGCGGCGGCTATTCCACCAAGAAATCGCTGCTCTTTGTCGCCGATCAGCTGCAGTCGGCAGTGCTTATCTATCAAACGTCGGACCTTCGGAAGAACCCCGCGCCGATCGCGACGATTTACTATGGCAATAGCGGCCCGTTCGGCATGGCGCTCGATAAAAAAGGTACGCTTTACGTCGCCGACAATAATTTGAGCCAGATCGAAGAGTACTCGAAAGGCTCGACCACGCTGAAAACGACGATTACCGATGGCGTCAGCAACCCGGTCGGCATTGCGATCGATCAGCATGGCACGCTATACGTAACCGCCAATTCGCCCGCGGCGATCGAGGAATATTCGAAGGGCAGCACGTCACCATCGAAAACGATTACCGGCGGCGGCCTTTCGAATCCGTTCGGCCTGGCGCTCGACCACGCGGGAAATCTCTACATCGCAGATATCGGCGAAACCGTGACTCGGCGTCCGCCAACCTGAGGAGCCGGCGCGTGTTGGAAGAAGAGAAGAGGCGTGGAGTGGAGCTTCGACCCGCGGCGGGAGGACGCCGCCGAACGAGTGCGCGCGGAGATTCGGCACACATTCGAAGCGCACGCGCGAGCCGATGCGATCCTGCGGCTCGACACCATCTACGCCGAACTCGTTTCCAACGCGATCCGCTTTGCGCCGGGGGCCATTGAGATCGCGGTCGAGTGTAACGGCTCGGGCGGCGACATTACGCTGCACGTCTTCGACCGCGGGCCGGGCTACCGCCTCAATCCGCATTTGCCGAGCGACATCTTTAGCGAGTGCGGGCGCGGGCTCTTCATCATCTCAAGGTTTGCCGACGGTTTTGTCGTCGAGCAACGCGATGGCGGCGGAAGCCACGCGCGGATCGTCTTGAAGCCGGGTCGAGAGCCGGTATGAGGCTGCTCTATCACGTGGTCGATGTTTTCACCACGACGCCGCTGGAAGGTAACGCGCTCGCGGTCTTTCCCGATGCGACGGAGCTGGATTCGGTAATGATGCAACGGGTCGCCCGCGAGCTGAATCTTTCGGAAACAACCTTCGTGCTGCCGGCGGAATCGACGGCGGAGGCAACGCGGGTGCGCATCTTTACGCCTGCGTCGGAGCTTCCGTTTGCCGGGCACCCGTCGATCGGCACGGCGTACGTCCTCCGCCGGCTCGGCATCGTGCCGCGCGACGCCGAGCGCTTCGTGTTGAGCGAGAACATCGGGCCGGTGCCGATTCGCGTCGAGGCCGGCGACGATCCGATTCTGTGGCTTACGACGCCGCCGATCCGGAAACTCGGCGAGCTCGGACGCGAACGCTGCGCGCGCGCGCTTTCGCTAACGCCCGATCGGCTCGTGCCGGGCGTGCCGTGCGAAATTCTCTCGGCGGGGAATCCGATTGCGTTTGTTGCAGTGCGCGACGCGGCGGCGGTGGACGACGCGCGCGTCGACAGCGCGCTCTTGTTCGATCTTTTGCGCGGCACCAAGAATTCGGTTTGTGTTTTCGTTTTTGCGCCGACGGAAGGCGGAGCGTACTCGCGCATGTTTGCACCGCTGCTCGGCGTGCCCGAAGATCCGGCGACTGGCAGCGCAACCGGGCCGCTTGCGCTGTTCATGATGAAGCACGGCCTTGCGTCGAGCGCGGACGGCACGCGCTTCGTCAGCGAACAAGGCGTCAAGATGGGGCGACGCAGCCTGCTGCACGTTCTCATCAACGGCGAGCGCGGCGGCCGAGCGATCGAGGTTGGTGGGAACGTCGTGCACGTCGCCGAAGCAACAATGCATCTCTAGCGGCGTGGCGCCGAGGAGGAACTGTGGCCTTCTTTCCGCGTTTGCTTCCTATCGCAGCAGTCATGATTCTCGGGCTCGTGGCGCCGGTTGGCGCGCAAACCGTGGGGCTCGCCGGTACGTCGTGGCAGCTGGTGCAGATTCACAACGCCGACGGCACATCGGTGCAGCCAGACGATCCGACGAAGTATACGTTGGAGTTCAAGGCCGACGGGAGTCTCGTTGCGCAGCTGAACTGCAATCGCGGCAGCGGCACCTGGAAGTCGACGGCGCCGGGACAGATTGAATTCGGCGTGATGGCGGTGACGATGGCGGCGTGCCTTCCCCCATCGCTCGACACGCGCATGGCGAAAGACCTAGGCGCAGTGCATTCTTATGCCGTTGAGAACGGTCATCTGCACTTGAACGTCACGGGCGACGGTTTCTACGAATTTGCGCCGCCGTCTCCGGCCGGCCTACAAAACACCTCATGGCAACTGGTGGGGATTGAAAACGCCGACGGTACGCTCGTGAACCCCGACGATCCGGCCAAGTACACGTTAGAGTTCCAAGCTGACGGAAGCCTCGTGGCGCGTTTGAACTGCAATCGGGGACGTGGCACGTGGAAGTCGACGTCCCCGGGGCAGATCCAATTCGGCGTGATGGCGGTGACGACGGCAGCGTGCCTTCCCCCATCGCTCGATTCGCGCATGGCAAAGGACTTGGCGGCGATGCATTCTTACACCATCGTGAGCGGTCATCTACACTTGAACGTAACCGGCGGCGGTTTCTACGAATTTGCGCCGCTGCAGCCGGCCCGGCTGCCGAACACATCGTGGCAGCTCGTACAAATTCGAAAGGCGGACGGCACGGCGCAGCATGCCGACGATCCAACAAAAATCACCGTGGCATTTGACGCCGACGGAACCGTCGTTGCGCGCTTGGACTGTAATCGGGGGCACGGAAGCTGGAAGTCGACAGCACCGGGCCGGATCGAACTGACACCGCTGGCGGTCACTCGCATGATGTGTCTGCATCCTTCGCTCGCCGATCTGATCGCTAAGGATTGGTCGGCCGTGCAATCGTATTCGATCGAAGGCGGTCGGTTGCGCCTGATGCTTCCGACCGGCGGCTATTACGAATTCAAGCCTTTTGTAGAACCGAGCCCGGCCCCGACGCAATAGCTGCTCTCCGCGGCGTCTAATCACTCCGCGAAGTCGACCGGCTCCTCATGGGGTACCTCGTTGTAGAGGATAGTGGCCAGCGGCGTCCCGGGTTCAGCCGTTGCGTCGCTGCGTAGGGATCCGACTTCGCCGGCTACGCTGCTGGTGTATTCTGCGACCACCTCGCCAAACATATTGCGCTGGGTGGCGACCTTTTGGCCGACGTGAACCTTTTCGTTCAGCTTCACGAGAAACTCTACGATTCCACCGTGAGTCGAGAGGATGGCGTGTCCGCTGTTGCCTATAAAGACGCCCGTGTCGCGCCCCGTTCGACCCATTGGCCCCGCAATCACTTTGTGATGTTTGAGCACGTTCAGCGTGCCTTCCACGAACCAGCCAATCATCGTGTGGTCGAGGACCCGCGGCGGACCGACCTCAGGTGTAAACGCGGGGATGCCCGCGTGGATTAGCGCGTTGGGTAGAATTGTCGGATAGGCGGGATTGTCGAAGATCTGGTCGATCGGATAGAGCTCCGCCATCGCGCGGACCTCGGGCAGCTCCATCCGCGCGAGGATGAATGCCGTGCAGTCCACTCCCGTCGTACCGCAGTGGAAATCTATTGCGTAGTCCGAGTTCGGCACCAAGAGCTTGTTGAAGATAAGCGCTCCATGCCGGCTCGTCGCATTGGGACCGTTCTCATTTCCGGGCCACTCGCGATTCATGTCGATGAGGTCGATTCCTCTTCCAGAATTGGGCCAGCGGCGAGCCATGCCCTCGATGGCAGGGCGTGATACGTCGAGGACGGCCATCAC
>JAMXLK010000021.1 GCA_024281075.1 Vulcanimicrobiia bacterium | reverse complement strand
CTGTTCGATGTGCGGACCGCACTTTTGCTCGATGAAAATCACGCAAGAAGTGCGGGAGTTCGCGGAGCGCGGCATGGCTGAAAAATCCCGCGAGTTCCTCGACAAGGGCGCCGAAGTCTATGTGCCGACTTCCTCATAACTACAGCGAGCGGAGTGCTCAGCGGCGGCGAGCGGGTATGCTGCCCGAGCGGTTAACCTGAGAATTAGCGAGGGCAGCATACCCCAAGCCGAGCGCAGCATGCCCCGAGTCCATAAGGCGGTATTGTTCGATCGCGACGAGACCATCGTGGTCGACGTGCCGTTCAACGGCGATCCGGATCGCGTGCAGCCGGCCCCGAATGCCCGCGCGCTGCTCGACCGTCTTCGCGCCGCGGGATTCCGCCTCGCCGTCGTCAGCAATCAGAGCGGCGTCGGCCGCGGCTACATCACCGCCGAGCAGGTTGACGCCGTCAACCGCCGTGTTGACGAGTTGCTCGGACCGTTCGATGGGTTCTTCGTCTGTCCGCACGCGCCGCAAGACGCGTGCGAATGCCGCAAGCCCAAGCCGAAGCTGATCCTCGACGCCGCGCGGGCACTCGGCGTCGAACCGGCGCGCTGTTACGTCGTCGGCGATCGCGAGAGCGACGTGGACGCGGCGCGCAGCGCGGGCGCGATTCCGATCAAGATTGCCGGCCCAGACGAATTGGCGGACGCGGTCCGCCGGATTTTGGACTACTGCGGAGAGTTTGCGTCGAGCCAGTAGTCGATGTCGAGCCCGTGCGCCGGCAGCACCGCCGCGAACGCACTCGGCGGGAGATGGACGCTCTTGGCGAGCCGTCCCCACTCCTCGATCACTCGAAGCACGTAGTTCTGCGTCTCGTCATACGGCGGGACGCCACCGTACTCGTTGACGGCCTTCGGCCCGGCGTTATAGGCGGCGAATACGAGCGGATAGCGGGTGCCGAACCGCTGCATGAGCCCGCGCAAGTAGCGCGCAGCGCCTGAAAGATTCTGTTTCGGATCGTGCGGGTTGACGCCGAGCGTCGCCGCCGTTCCCGGCATGAGCTGCCCCAAGCCGATCGCTCCTGCCGAAGAGACCGCGTGCGTATGCCAACTCGATTCGACGGCGACGATTGCGACGAGCATGTTTGCATCGATGCGCCAACGCTCGGCATTGACGAGCACGCGCTGCGCGAGATCGCGGCTCTGCCAGCGGGGCAGCTGCGGATTAAAATGTCGCAGCACCTTGGCATAGACGGCGATGGCGGCGGGAGTGGCGGGAATGACGCGGTTGGACGCGAGAGCGGGCGAAGCGGTATACAAGAACGAGCCAAATGTAAAAGCCGCTGCCGCCAGGAGGCTGGCGATGGACCTTCGCATATGGGGCCGGTGGGTTCGCGTGCCCTCGGCATTATCCTGGTTCTTCTCGCGGTGATGTGCGGCATGATTGCTTGGTCGCAATGGTATGCAATTCACGTAAACGTTCCGCTGTATCAGCGCATGCACGCACGTCCGCACTGACCACATGGCTGTTTGATGATTCTTTGAGTAACGGCGCGCAGGAAGCGCGTGTCGTTCGCCGTTAGAGCATTTCTAGGAGGTTCTCGGAGTTGATTGCATTCGCGTTGCTTTTCGCATTGGCCGCGCCGGCTAGTCCTGCCGCAGCGCCGGTGCCGGCCTCGCCACATCCGCCGATCCCGGTAACGACGCCGTCGCCGTCGCCGACGCCAAGTCCCGGGCCGCCGTTCGGCAACATGACGTGGCGCGAGATTGGGCCGGCAGCATCCGGCGGCCGCATCGCCTCGGTAGCCGGCTCTGCAACCGACCCGAAGCTCTACTTTGTGGGAAGCGCGGGCGGCGGCGTCTGGCGCTCCCAAAACGGCGGTCATACGTGGGATCCGGTCTTTGACAAGGCCGGCATATCGGCCGTAGGAGCGGTCGCGATCGATCCGACCGACAACAAAATCGTCTGGGCCGGCACGGGTGAGGCGAATCCGCGACAGGACGTCAGCTACGGCGACGGTGTCTATAAGAGTACCGACGGCGGCGATACCTGGACCAACGTCGGCCTCAAGGCGACGCGCTACATCTCGCGCATTCTCGTCGATCCTCGCAATCACAATCACGTGATCGTCGGTGCGCTCGGCGACGCGTTCAGCGATAGCAGCGAGCGCGGCGTGTACGTCACCGAGGACGGCGGCCGAACCTGGAAGCAAACGCTCTACGTCGCTCCCGAGAGCGGCGCATCCGACTTAGCGATGAGCGCGCAAAATCCGAACGTCGTCTTTGCCGGCATCTGGAAATTCCAGCGGCGCCCGTGGACGTTCGTCAGCGGCGGTACCGAAGACGGCGTCTACAAGTCGACCGACGGCGGCGCGACCTGGACCAAGCTCGAGGGGCATGGCCTTCCTTCGGCGCCGGTGGGGCGCATCGGATTAGCAGTCGCGCCAAGCGACGGCAACCGCGTTTATGCCGTGATCGAGTCGAATGCGGGGGTCTTGTGGCGCTCCGACGACGGCGGTGCGAACTGGCAGATGGTCAGTAATGACTCACAGGTCGACGCGCGACCGTTCTATTTTACGCACGTCGAGGTGGACCCGAAGAATCCCAATAAAGTTTACGCGCTCTCGTTCCTGACGATGATGAGCTCCGATGCCGGCAAGACCTTCAAGCCGCTGGCATCGTTCAGCATTCACACGGATTTCCACGCGATTTGGATTGCTCCCAACGACCCCACGCGAATCATGCTCGGCGAAGACGGTGGTTACGCGCTCACGCTCGACGGCGGTCAAAGCTGGTTCTTTTCCGCCAACCTGACGATCGGCGAGATCTATCGCGTCGGGCTCGGTACGGACAATCCGTACACGGTTTGCGTCGGGTTGCAGGATAATTTGGCGTGGTGCGGGCCTTCTAACTCGCTCGATCAGTCGGGCATTCAGAACAAGAACTGGATCATCACGGCCGGTGGCGACGGTATATGGGGGATTCCCGAGCCGGACGATCCCAATTGGATATGGTCCGATACGCAGAACGGCGCGTTGACCGTCTACAATCGCGTGACGCAAGACCAGTGGAGCGCCCAGCCGTACTTGCAGACGGGCAAGGAATCGTGGGAACTCGGGAGCAGCAAGTACCGCTTCCACTGGGAGGCGCCGATTGCGTTTTCGCCGTTCTCCGGCTCCAACGGTAAGCCCATTGCCTGGTTCGGCGGCAACGTCGTCTTTCAAAGCACCGATCGCGGACATTCGTGGAGCGTCATCAGTCCCGATCTGACGCGCAACATCAAATCGCATCAAGCGCCTGCCGGCGGACCGATTACCAATGACGTCTCCGGTGCCGAATACAGCGACACGATCCTCGACATCGAAGGCTCGCCGCGAGCGCGCGGCGAGATTTGGGTCGGAACGGACGACGGTCTCGTTCAGCTCACCCGTGACGGTGGAAAGCATTGGTCGAACGTCACGCCGCCCGGAGCGCCCGAATTGGGACGCGTTGAAACGGTCGCGCCTTCGCCGCTTGTGGACGGAACGGCATATGCGGTGAGCGACGCACACTACGTCGGCGACAACGCGCCGTACGCGTTCGTCACTCACGACTTCGGGAAGCACTGGTCAAAGATCGTCAACGGCTTGCCCGCCGATCAGTGGGCACGCACGATCCGTCCCGACATCCGCGAGCGCAATCTGCTCTATGCCGGGACTGAGGAAGGCATCTGGATCTCGTTCGACGGCGGCGCGAACTGGCAGTCTTTCCGGAACGATATGCCGCCCGTTTCGGTTCGCGATATCCGCCTGCAGCCGCAATACGACGATCTCGTCGTGGCCACGCACGGGCGCGCAACCTACATTATGGACGACGTTCGTCCGGTCCAGGAACTCAATACGGCGATTTCGCGCGGCACGTGGGTCTTCACCCCACACGTCGGCTACCAATGGACGCTGCACAGCAACGACGAGGGCACGTATACGAACTACGCCGCCGATAATCCACCCTATGGCGTGATGATCACCTTCTATCAAAGTGCTCCGCAGAAGAGCGCACCCGCGCTTGCGATCCTCGACTCGCACGGTCGCGTCGTCCGCAGCGTCTCGGGAACGCATAAAGTCGCCGGTAAAGACGAGCCGTACATTCCGAACAAAGCCGGCTTGAACCGTTATACTTGGGATTTCGCGGTGAACGGTCCGGTGAAGTGGACCGGCGCGGGGCCGGCATTCCTCCAAGGTCCCGATACCGGCCCGACGGTGGTGCCGGGGAACTACTCCGTTCGGATGACGCTCTCGGGGCACACCTACGTGCAGCACTTTCGCGTCGAGCCCGATCCGCGGTCGCAATTCACGCACGCGCAGATACAGCAAAGCTTCGACACAGCCATGCGGCAGATGGCGCATCTTTCGACGATGGATTCGATCCTCAATAACCTCGACGACCTGAAGAAATCGATCGATACGGCACTCGACACCGCAAAGAAGCAGAATAATACGGCCTTGGTCACCAAGCTGCAAGACGCGCAAACCGCGCGTAAAACGCTCATGGATTCGCTGGCCACCACCATTCGCGGCGAGGGAACGGAAGACGAGACGAGGGTGCGCGAGGACCTACAAGGGGCGATGTTTCAGGCCCAAGGTCTGATCACGCCGATGGTTACCAATTTTCTCGCGCGCGTCGATGCGGAAAACCGTGCCGCGATCGCGCGGTATAATGCATTTGCGACGGGCACCATGCCCGGTATTACTGCGACGTTACAACAAGCTGGAGTGAAGACGGCTCCGTCCGTCAAACCCGTTCCATCACCATGATGCTGCTTCCGAACCTCGTACTCGCTGCGGCTGCGTATGCGAATCTTTCCTGGCGCGCGATCGGGCCCGCGGTCGCGGGCGGTCGCGTCGCTTCGGTCGCGGGAACGCCGCAGAACGACCAGCTCTACTATCTCGGGACGGCCGGCGGCGGCGTTTGGAAGTCGATCAACGGCGGCGCGACGTGGCAGCCGGTATTTGAGAAGCAGTCCGTCGCGGCGATCGGTGCGGTCGCGATCGATCCGAAGGACGAGCGCGTCGTTTGGGCGGGTACGGGAGAGGCAAATCCCCGCAATAACGTCAGCTTCGGAGATGGCGTTTACAAGTCGATCGACGGCGCTAAGACGTGGCGGCGCCTCGGGCTCGCCGGCGTTTGGAGCATTTCGCGCATCGCGATCGATCCGCGCAATCCGCGCCACGTCGTCGTTGGTGCGTTTGGCGATCCTTTCAGAGACTCGACCGATCGCGGGGTCTACGTCACCTTCGACGGCGGCCAGAGTTGGCGCAAGTCGCTCTATCTGTCGCCGGCGAGCGGCGCGAGCGACGTCGCGATGGATCCGCAAAATCCGGACGTCGTTTATGCCGGAATGTGGCACTTCCGCCGCGTGCCGTGGACATTTACGAGCGGCGGCCCCGACGGCGGACTCTTCAAATCGGCCGACGGCGGGCGCACTTGGAAAAAGCTCACGGGCAACGGTTTGCCGGCGGGCTACACCGGCCGCATCGGGTTAGCGGTCTCACCGAGCCGGCCGGATCGCGTTTTCGCGCTGATCGAAGCGAAAGGCGGCATTCTCTGGCGCTCCGACGACGCCGGCGCGCGTTGGGCAATGGTCAGCTCCGATACGCTTGTCGATCAGCGTCCCTTTTACTTCACGCATATCGCGGTCGATCCGCGCAATCCGGATCACGTCTATGCGGTCTCCGAAATGCTCGCTGAGAGCAAGGACGGCGGACGTAAATTTACCGAGATCGCTAAGGGCGTGCACGTCGATTATCATGCCATCTGGATCGACCCCACTAATTCCAAGCGCATCATCGTCGGAGAAGACGGCGGCTACGCGTTGACGACCGATCTGGAGCATTGGTCGTTTTCGCGCAATCTCACGATCGGTCAAATTTATCACGTCGGTCTCTCCAACGAAAATCCATATACCGTTTGCGCGGCATTTCAGGATAACGGCGGCTTCTGCGGTCCGTCGAACTCGCTCGACAGTGAGGGAATTCTGGACCGGCACTGGATCGACGTGGTCGGAGGCGACGGCATGTGGACCGTTCCCGATCCGGTGGATCCTCGCTATGTGTGGGCCGACCTGGAAGACGGCGCGCTGACGATTTTCGACCGCACGGCGGAAACGACGCGCTTCATTCGGCCGTACGATGCCTTTCCGGGAAGTTTTCTGGGGCCGTTCGATTTGAGCAAGGCCCAATACCGTTTCAATTGGGATTCGCCGATCGCGTTCGCGCCGTGGGACGGCCACATCGGCTGGTACGGCGGCAACGTGGTCTTTCAATCGAGCAATCGGGGTGAGACGTGGACGCCGATCAGTCCCGACTTGACGCGTAACATCAAGGAACATCAGCTGCCGTCGGGCGGCCCGTTGGCCAAGGACGTCTCGGGTGCCGAGTACTCCGATACTATTCTCTATATCGAAGGCTCGCCGATCGACCGCGGCGAGATCTGGGTCGGAACCGACGACGGCTACGCGCAACTGACGCGCGACGGCGGCGCCCATTGGAGCAACGTGACGCCGCCGGGTACGCCGCAGTACGCACGCATCGAGACGACGGCGCCGTCGCCATTGACGACCGGCACTGCCTACGTCGTCGCGGATAATCATCGCATGGGCGACTACGCCCCCTACGTGTTCGTGACGCACGATTATGGCGCGACGTGGACGAAGATCGTCAACGGTCTTCCGGCAAATCAATACGTTCGCACCGTCCGCCCGGACGTTCGCAATCCATACTTGCTTTACGCCGGTACGGAGGCCGGATTGTGGGTCTCATTCGACGGCGGTTCGCATTGGCAAGATTTTCGCATCAATTTGCCGACCGTCTCGGTGCGAGACATTCGGATTCAGCCGCAATTCGACGATCTCGTCCTTGCGACGCACGGGCGCGACGTTTGGATTCTCGACGACGTCGCGTCGATTCAGCAGTTGGGCAGCGCTCAGCGCGCCGGCGTGATGCTCTTCGCCCCACGGACGGCCTACCAATATCACCAACACTCGAACGACCTCGGAATCTACACGCGATACGCGGGTGAAAACCCGCCGATCGGCGCGATTGTGGACTTCTACCAAAGCGCGCCCCAAAAGAACGCGCCCACGCTGCAAATTCTCGACGCCGGCGGTCGCGTGATTCGCACCGTTTCCGGAACGCACAAAGTCAAAGGCAAAGAAGAACCGTACGTCTCGAATAAAGCCGGCATCAACCGGTACGTTTGGGACTTTACGGAAGATGCGCCCCCGAAGTGGCACGGCGCGGCGCGCGAGGAATACCAAGGACCGAAGACGGGCGCCATGGTCGTGCCTGGAACGTATACGCTGCGCCTGACGCTCGGCTCGACGACGTTAGCGCAGACCGTCGCGGTCAAAGGCGATCCGCGCAACGATTGGACGGCGGCGCAGTATCAGGCCGGCTATGACTACGCCCACAAGTACTCGGGCATCTATGGCAAGATCAACGAAGCGCTCAACAATCTCGATGCGATTAAGAAATCACTCGGCGCGGCCGCGACGGCCGCGCGCAGCAACGCCTCGCTGACGCAATCGATCGCCGATGCGCAGACGCGATGGCAGCCGGTTTTCGACGCGTTCACCGCAAATTATAAGAACGACGAGGATTCGATTCAGCGCGCCGGCTCGCTGCGCGAGTCGGTGCCGCGAACCGGCTTCGGGGGCGGCCCGCAGTGGCCGCCGACGGCGGCGCAGCTCGACTACGCCAGGCGCTTCGATGCAGCCTACGCCGATGCCATGGCGGGCTTTAATGCGTACGTCGCCTCGTTGGCACCGCTCCAATCTGCGCTCAAGGGCGCCGGCGTCAAGCCGCTCGACGGAGTAAAACCGGTAACGCCGTAATTACTCGTAATCGGGCGCGAAGTAGTCGCGCGCGTCGTTGCGGTGCATGAAGAAACTCGGCGGCTTGGGCGCCTTGATTGCGACGAACGTCCGTGGGCTTTGCGAGAAGTCGAAGCAGTCTTTTGCCGGAGAGTTCGCGCGATGATCCGCAGGCGCCATTTGCGGCAGACCCCAAAGGTTCTCGGCGAACCGCAGTACGCTCGCAGTTTCGTATTGCACGTGCGAAACGAAATCTTGCTTGGCGTACGGTGAGATGACGAGCAATGGGACGCGGAAGCCCAAGCCATCGCGATTTTCGTACGGCGGCGCAACCGGATCGTAGACGCCACCCCAGTCATCCCACTGCACGAAGATCGCCGTGGAGTTCCAAAACTTACTCTTGCCTACGGTGTTGACGAGTGCCGCGACCCACGACGGTCCGTACCCACCGGCGCAATTGACGTGGTCCGAATCGATGCAGACCGGCGTGATCCAGGTGAAGTTCGCCAGTTTGCCGTGGCGCACGTCCGTGATGAACTTCCAGTTCGGCGAGATGACGTCGTTCTTCCAATCCGGGCCGTTGTAAATGTGGTTGACCGCCTGGTAACTCGACCACAACGAGCCGCCGCCGCTCGACACGCTGCCGTAGGCGCTCGTGTAAAAGCGCCATGAAAGCTTCGCGTGGTCCAGCTCGTCGCCGAGCGTCGTATAGTCGTAGCACGGCTTGACCGGCGGACCGTCGAGACCGCGCTTCGCGGTGACCGTGTAGATGATGTCGTACGCTCCGCCGCTGCAGCCCCACGCACCGGTGGGCAGATTCACGCTCCACGCTGCCTGCGCCGCGATGATGTATTGATGCGCGACAAAACTCTCGTCGAGCTGCGATTGAAACATCTTGTCGGCGAGCACCCACTCGTGCGCCATGTCCCAATACGGCTTCGATTCCTTATGCGGGACGTAAACGTACTGCGGATAGTTCTTGGGGCCGCCAAAGGCCTGTTCCCGGTCGAATCCGTCCATGCGGCACTTCGTGCCGGGAAGTTTTCCGGTGCCGTCGCAAGCCGTAAACATTCCCGTCGCGGAGTGATCGATATCGTACTGCTCCGTGAGACTGACCGGTTGCAGCTTCACGATCTTGCCGGAAGAGGTCTTTCCCTTCGATACGGTATTTGCTCCGGGATACCCCATGAACATATTGTTGAAGCTGCGGTTCTCTTGCACGATGTAAACGACGTGCGTAATCTTGCCCGCGCCGGACTCGCTCAGGTCGCGCAACACCGTGCTCTGCTGCATGCCGGGCAACGACGATTGCACGCCACAGCCGGACGTAACGAACGTCAGCGACAGCAAGGCACCCGAAAGGTGACGGAATGCTCTCATGAATACGGGCGCACTATGCCGCGCCCGAACGCGCCTCCTCCCGTCCGTTACGTGAAAAGCCGTTTCAGAAACGCCTCGTGCCGGTACGACGAGCTCTTCGAAAAGTGGACGGCGGCGACATCGAGCGACGGCACGATATAGAGCGCTTGCCCTGCGGAGCCGCTCGCATAGAAAAGATCCGGCTTGTCCTGAGCCGAGTCGAAGGGACCCAGCCACCACGCCAAGCCGTAGCGTGGATTGACCTGTGAAGCTTCGAAACATTCCGCGAGCTCGTGCCGCCGGGCAAGGACGAAGCGGCCGTATGCCAGCCAATCGCGCGCACACATCGACGCGCCGGTCGGCAACGGCAGCGTTCCGTCGGCCAACTGTCGCCAGCGCGAGATCGCGACACCCGCAGGCTTCAAAATCCGTTCGCGCAGATAATCGTGCGGCGTCATGTTTGCGCCGAGCTTTCGCGCGAGGACGGCGCCGAAGACTTGCAATGGAATGCCGCCATACGTAAAGCGCGTGCCCGGCTCGTCACGCAGCGGCGTTTCGATCGCGCGCTGGTACGTCGGAACGCTCGCGCCGAGGCCGCCGAATCCGAAGCCTGCGGTCAGCGTGAGCAGCATGCGCAGCGTGACGCGGCGTTTCCACGCATCCGCGCGCCACGAGTCTATAGTATCGGCGACGGGCTCGTCGAGTTGGAGCAGCCCGTCGGCGCGTGCGTAGAGCGCCGTAACGCCCCAAAAGCTTTTCGTTCCACTATAGAGCGGATGCGGCGTCTCGGCATCGAAACCGTCGCCGAACTCTTGCGCCAGCACTTCGTCGCCGCGCGCGAGAACGAGAGCGTGTAGTCCGCGCGTTCGCGCGTATTCCAATGCGGGCGTGAGATCGTGTGCGAGCTTCACTATAGAGGAGCGTTCCGTCAGCGGCCGCAAATGCGCCTGCATGCGCTCGGGGCGGAGGTTCGTTCTATTCGTTGCCTCGGTCGCAGCGCTGGGCGGATTGCTCTTTGGCTACGACACCGGCGTCATTTCGGGCGCCATTCTTTTTATCAGCAAGGACTTCGGTCTTCCGACACGGCTGCAGGCATTTACGATCAGCGTCGTGCTGCTGGGATGCATGCTCGGCGCGCTGATCGCCGGCGGCGTCGCCGATCGCATCGGGCGCCGCCGCACCTTGCTCGCCGCCGGCATCGTCTTCCTCGTGGGGGCACTCGTTTCGGCCTTCACGCCGGATGAGGCGATGCTGCTTGCCGGACGGTTCATCGTCGGCATCGGCATCGGCTTCAGCTCCGTCGTAGCGCCGCTCTACATCTCCGAAGTCGCCCCCGCACCATCGCGCGGCGCGCTCGTGTCGCTCTACCAGTTTGCCATCACGGTCGGCATATTGGCGGCATACTTCGTGGACTACGCTTTCGCGGCCGCCGGAAACTGGCGGTGGATGCTCGGGCTCGCGCTCGTGCCGTCGCTCGTCTTGGTCGGCGGAATGCTCGTCATGCCCGAGAGTCCGCGGTATCTTTTCAAAGTCGGCAATGCGAACCGCGCGCGCTCCGAGCTCGACCGCATCTACAACGATCCCGTGGCGTCGGCGAACGAAGAAACGTCGATCGTCGAGAGTCTGCGGACGAAACACGCCGGCCTCGAGGCGTTCGCGCAGCCGTCGCTTCGGCTCGCACTCTTCATCGGAATCGCACTGGCCGTGCTTCAGCAGATTACCGGCATCAACACCGTGATCTACTACGGTCCGCAGATCTTCGAAATGGCGGGTATTGCGTCGGACTCGGCTTCCATCCTCGCGCAGACGCTCGTCGGGACGGTCAATTGCGTCATGACGCTGGTGGCAATCTTTTTCGTCGACCGGGTCGGGCGCAAGCCGCTGCTTTACGTGGGATTAACCGGCATGTTCGTCGCGCTCGCGACGATGGCGTTCGCGTTTTCCCAACCGCATCTTTCCGGTACACTCGGCACCATCACGCTCCTGGGCATGATGGTCTACGTCGGCTGCTTTGCGTTTAGCCTCGGCCCGATCGTATGGCTCCTGATCTCGGAAATATTTCCGCTTCGCGTGCGCGGCATCGGCATGTCGATCTCGACGCTTGCCAATTGGGTCGGCAATTTTTTCGTCTCGCAATTCTTTCTCACGATGGTCGAGCGCCTGGGACAGCCGTTAACGTTCGGTATTTACGCCGCGCTTTGTGTCGTGACGATTCTCTTCGTAAGGTCGATGGTGCCCGAGACGAAACGAGAGCTGCTGGAGCAAATTCGCGTCGGGCCGGCGTAGCGTTCACGCATGGCGCCGCAGCTCAGTATCGTCATTCCCGTCTACGACAACTGGTGGCTGACTTCACGCTGCCTTCGCGAGCTCGAGCGTCTGCGCGAGGCCTCCGTAACCTTCGAGACGATCGTGGTCGACAACGCCTCGGGCGACGAAACGCCGCAGGCGATTGCAGAGTTCCCGTCGGTGCGCTACTTGCGGCACGAGCGCAATCTCAACTTCGCCGGTGCCTGCAACGCCGGAGCCCGTATCGCGGATGCGCCGATCGTCCTATTGCTCAACAACGACGCGTATCCGTTGGGGGACGCGCTCGGTCCGCTCGTTCGCGCGTTCGAGCGCGACGACGTCGCAATCGCGGGCGGCGCGCTGTTCTTCGAAGACGGCGTCACGCAAGCGGCCGGCTTGGCCGTACTTCCCAACCTGCATTGGCATTATTACTTCCGGAATTTGCCGGCGACGCTCGATGCCGTGCAGCGTTCGCGCGATTCGGCCGGCGTGTCGGGTGCGGCAATGGCGCTGCGCCGAAGCTGGTTTTTGCAAAACGACGGATTCGACGAAAGCTTCGTCAACGGATTCGAGGACGTCGATCTCTGTTTGCGCGCGAGGGAGCAGCAGCGTGCGGTCCTCTACGTTGCCGAGGCGCGGTTCGCGCACTACGAAGCCGCGTCGGCGGGGCGCTTCGCGCGCGAAGCGGAGAACGAGCGGCGCTTTTACGAGCGTTGGCGGCAGCACATGATCTCGTTGCCGAGAGTCTGCCGCGGCGACGTCGGCGCCATCGCCGTGCGGTGCGGCATCTCCGATCCGCTGCTCGTTGCGGCGCTCGCGGATCTCGAAGCGGCGCTGCGCGCCTTCGGTCATCCGCTGGTACGCGACGCGGTCGCACCGTGGCGCCGCATCGACCGGCGTTTTCGCCGTGCCGCGACGTTGAGTTGGTTCGCCGACCGTGCGACGCCGGGCGTCGCGATCGAGGTGCGCGGCACATCCTCCGCTTCGATTCGCACGAGCGGTGCCGTTACGCTCGAGGTTCCGTTCTTACCGTGTGCCGCGGCGCAGCGCGTCGAGCGGCTTGGCGTTGCACGTTCCGACGATCCGGCGTGCGGCCGCGTCGGCGTCGTCGGCGGCGATTTCCCCGGCGCGATTGCGATCACGCCCGAGATAATCTTGGGCGAACGGCATGCGGGTGATTTCGCATGCATCGTGCATCTGGGGCTTACGGATCCTGTTGGTTTCGGCAACGTACTGCTCGCGATGGGCGGTCTTCCGGTGATTGCGCTTGCGACGGCGCCGCTGCGCGCGATTTTCGCACCGGACGTTGCCGTCGTCTGCGAACGTGCAGCGATTGCGGATGCCGTTGTCTCGATGGTGCGCGACGTTGCCGGCCGCCGTCGCTACGGCATGCTCGCAGCCGCCGACGCAGCGCGGCGATTCTCACCGCGGCGCAGCGCGATTCGCGTCGTCGATCTGCTCTGCGCGGCGCGCTTTGGCTTGGAGCGTGCGGATTACGGCGGCCCGTAACCGCCGCCTCCCGGCGTTTGAATCGTCAGCACGTCGTCCGGCTCGAGCTCGAGTGACGTCTTTGCCGGCAGCAAACGTTCGACGCCGGCATGCACGAGCGAGTGGTGGCCGCACGCGCCGGATTCGCCGCCTGCCGCGCCGGGCGGTTTCCGCGTGTGGCGATCCGCAAGCAGCGTCGCGTGAGCGCAGCCCTCGACCAGCTCGATGGAACGAATGAGACCGTCGCCGCCGCGATAACGCCCGCGGCCGCCGGTCGTCTCGGCGATCTCGTACCGCGTAACCCGCAGCGGATACTCGCGCTCGATCGCTTCGATCGGCGTGTTGAGCGTATTGGTCATGTGTACGTGAATGGCGTCGATGCCGTCGCGCGCCGGCCGCGCGCCCATGCCGCAGCCGTTCGTTTCGTAGAATGCCCAGGTTCGTCCGTCGAGACGCTCGCCGCCCAGCATGACGTTGCTCATCGTGCCGCCGCTGCAGGCCGGGACGCGCTGCGGCGCCGCCTTTGCGAGCGCTTGCAGAACGACGTCGGCATTACGCATGCTGGTTTCGACGTTGCCTCCCGAGACGGGTGCCGGACGTCGCGGATTGAGCAGCGAGCCTTCGGGCGCGAAGAGCTCGACGGGGCGAAAGCACCCGTCGTTCATCGGGATCGTGGGATCGGTTACGGCGCGCAGCGCGTAGTGAACGCCCGAGAGCGTTACGCCGAAGACGGCATTGAGCGGAACGGAAAGCTGCGGTGAGGTTCCGGTATAGTCGAGTCGCGCGGTTCCGCCGCGCAGCTCGAGTTTGAGCGCGATCGCGATGCTCGGAATGCCGTCGCGGTCCTCGAGATAATCGATCGCTTCGAAGGTTCCGTCGCCGATGGCGTGCAAGGCCGCACGCATGCGCTGCTCGCTGTCGTCGAGCGCGCGCGCGGCGGCCACGTCGAAATGCTCGGCGCCGTAACGATCGTACAACTCGAGCACCCGCCGCTCGCCGGTGAAGTTGCCGGCAATCTGCGCGCGCAGGTCGCCGCTGCGCGCTTCGGGCGTTCGCGAATTAGCACGAAAAAGCTCGACCGTCTCTTCGACGATGCGGTCGGCGCGCACGAGGCGAATCGGCGGAACGACGAGACCTTCGGCGTAAAGATCCGCCGCTTCCGACGGCATCGAACCCGGCACGCTGCCGCCGACGTCGGCATGGTGCGCCTTGTTGGCGGCATAACCGGCGAGACGGTTGCCGTGGAAGATCGGGCGTACCAACGTGACGTCGTTCAGATGGGTTCCCGCGACGTACGGATCGTTTGCGACCCACATATCGCCGGGCCTCATGCCGTCGCGAGCGCCTTCAACGACTTCGACGATTCGTCGCAATCCCCACGGCAGTGAGCCGAGGTGTACCGGAATGTGCTCCGCTTGCGCAATCAAGCGTCCGAAACGGTCGAAGAGGGCGCACGAATGGTCGAGGCGTTCTTTGATGTTCGGCGAGTACGCTGCGTTGCGCACCGCGATGCCCATCTCTTCCGCGGCATAAACGAGCGCGCTTTTTATGATTTCGGCGGTGATCGGATCGGTCACGTCGCTCGCTCCAACAGCAGAAGATCGTCTTTTGCCGTCAGCTTCCATCGCGGTGCGACGTACGTCGTGCTGTCGTACGCCTCCACGATCGCCGGACCGTCGATGTTCGCGCCGTCCGCGAGAGCGCTGCGCTCGAAGATCGGCACGCTAACGAACGCCCCATCAAGCCAGAGCGGCCTTGACGTTGCCGCGTGACAGTGCTTGCGCCGCAGTCCCTTGTCATCCTGAGCCCTTCGACTCCGCTCAGGACAGGCTCCGTCGAAGGATGACCGGTCACCAACGTCTGCTGTGGCCGTTAGCCGCGCGTTCACGATTTCTACCTCCTCGCCGGGTGCGTCGTAGCCGTACCGTGCACGATGCGCTGCGTGAAAGTGTTGTTCCACGAGGCTCGTCACGCGGTCGTACGGAATCGCGAGCTCGAAGCTCTGCCCGCGATAGCGCGCATCGTACCGGCGCATGAATTGAATCGTCGCCGGATCGGCGCCTTGCTCGAGCAACGACGCGCGCGCCGCGTCTTCGTGCGTGTGAAAGACCGCATCGACCTTCCGCGCATCAACGGCGCCGGCGGCGCGTAAAATTGAGTGGACGGCAGACTCGTGCAGCCGTGCGTGCAGCAATCCCTGCGCTGAAAAGAGTCCGGGATTCGCGGGGATGAGGATGCGCGCGACGTGGAGCTCTTCGGCGAGCGCGCAAGCGTGCAGCGGGCCGCCGCCGCCAAAGGCGACGAGTGCAAACTCGCGCGGGTCGAGGCCGCGCTCGACCGTTACGATGCGCAACGCTTTCGCCATGGCGTCGTCAATGAGCGCGACGATCCCCGCAGCCGCCGCTTCGACGCCGAGTTTAAGCGCGCGCGAAATCGGTTCGATCGAGCGTCGCGCGCGTCCTGAGTCGATCGGAAAATCGCCGCCGAGAAGATGGTCCGGATTGAGCCGTCCGAGCACGACGTTCGCATCGGTAACCGTTGGACGGTCGGAGTTGCCGTAACACGCGGGGCCGGGGTCCGCGCCCGCTGAGATCGGCCCCACGCGCAGCGACCCGGCATCGTCGATCCACGCGATGGTACCGCCGCCCGCGCTCACTTCGGCGAGGTCGACGAACGGAAATCGAACCGGATAGCCGCTGCCTTTTACCGCGCGTCCGCTGTGCGTGCGTCCGGCGGCTTCAAACTCGCCGGTAATCTGAGCGACGCCGTCGACGATGGCGCCGGTCTTCGCGGTCGTACCACCCATATCGAACGAGAGCAACTTGCGAATGCTCTGCTGCCCGCTCAACGCGGCCGCAGCGATGACGCCGCTCGCCGGTCCGCTCTCGACGATCGCGGCAGGTCGTGCCCGCACGTGCGAGTCGGCCGCCATGCCTCCGTCGCTGCGCATAACGTAGAGCGGTGCACGGAGACCCGACGCGCGAAGCTCGCGAACCAAATCTTCCAGATACCGTTCGACGATCGGCGCCAGGACGGCGTTCACGACCGTGGTCGAAAACCGCTCGTATTCGCGATATTGCGGATCGACGTGGGACGAGCGCGCGATGCGAACGTTGGGAATGGCAGACGCCACGGCTTGCGCGAGGCGGCGTTCATGCACGTCGTTTGCATAGGCGTGGAGCAGGCAAATTGCCACCGCCGCAAGGTCGCGTTGCCGCAATTCCGCACAAACCGCGTCGATCGATGCCTGCTGGAGCGGCACGAGGACGTTGCCCTCGTAGTCGATTCGCTCCCGTACGACGAGCCGGTCGGCGCGCGCTACCAGCGGCGCCGGCCGCTCCACGAGAAGATTGTAGACTTCGCTGCGATTTTGCCGGCCGATCTCGATGACGTCGCGGAAACCCTCGGTCGTTACCAGTGCAACGCGCGGAAGCTCGAGACCGAGCTGACCCAAGAGCGCGTTGGTCGCAATCGTCGTGGCGTGTCCGACGAACTCGATGGCGGGCGCGGTCTCGTAACGTGTCAGCAGGGCGCGCAGCGCCTGCAGCGCCGCTTCGTGCGGGCGCGCCGGCGTACTGGCCACCTTCGCAACGACGATCCGGCCGCTCCACGATTCGAGCGCGGTCAGATCGGTAAACGTTCCACCGACGTCGATCCCGACACGCAAGGCGCGCGCTCGATTCATAGGCGCGCCTTCGACGGCGGGTTAGAAGGTTACGCTATTGGTACCGTTGGACGGGTTGCAATCCGAACCTCGAACCATTCGGATCCCGAAGTGCACGGTCGTCGTGCCGGGACCGGCATCGCTCGAGCGCGGCCAGTCGAAGCCGAAGGTGTAGGACTGGCCCGGCGCAAGCGGCGGTATGCCGCGATCGTTGCGTTTCATTTGGTCTACATAGATATCGATGAACTGTAAGGTATTTGACGGCTGCCCTTGACTGCCGAGATTCGTCACGGTCCCGACCATGTGGTACGTATTGATGTTGCCGCTGGTCGTAACGTTTTTTACCGTGACCGACGTCAGCGCGGGGTTCGCGCCGGCGCAGGTTGCCGGTGGGTTAGCGGGCGCGGCGCCCAGCGCGACGAGCAGAGCGGTAAGGAAGCGGATCATTCGACAAGATTACCCTCACTAGGATGACCGCTATCGTCTACCCGCTAATGAGCGCCGGTGCGCGCGCGTAGAGCAGCAAGCTCGCGGGCCTGGCGCTCGGCGACCTTCCGCCAGCGCGCGGCGGCGCGCTCGCACCGTGCGGCTTGCAGATGGTCATAAGCTATGCCGGCCGCAACCGCGACGGCTTCAAGGGACGATGCTTCATCGGGGTCGATATCCTCGCCGTTGCGGTGCGGGCCGTACAGAACGACGCCGTAGAGCTGCGCCCGGACGAGAATCGGGACGGCTAACACGGCGTCTGCTCGAGCGAGGCGAAGCGAACGCTGACGCCCTTGCAGTTGCAGCGGGATCGCGCGATCGAGCGTCGCCCGGCCGTCGCGATACTCCCCATCGTCCTCGCGTAGAAAGAGTTGTGCGCCGCTCAACGCGTAGGCCGCAACGGGCTCGCCGAGCAGCGCGGATTCCACCGCGGAGGCGGTTTGGGCGGCTGGAAGTCCGGCAGCAACTTCGTTCAACCGCTGTTCGGCCTGGTGACGTTTGCGAAAGAGGGTTCGTTCCACGAAGTGTTCGACGCGCCCGTACAGCGCATCGAGCGAAAATGCAACTCCGATTGCGGCCAAACCAACGAATGCAATTGCCAGGCCGCTCTGCTCGATGATGCGTCCCGTGAGCCATTCCAGAATGGCGAAGAAACCGAAGATCGTCGCGCTGACGATGGTGTAGACGAGCGTGCGCCCTAACACGAATGAGATCTCGAAAACGCGCTGACGAACGACTGCGTAGGCAATCGCAAACGGAGCCGCCGCGAAGAGCAACGCAGCGGTCCAGAGCAACACCTCGGAGCTCGCAAGCGGATACGCGGTCGACCAGTACCGCGCCCATCCGGACCCCAGCGAGAGCAGCGTACACAGAATTCCGACGATCACCCATTGCACGCGTTGGCGTTGCTCGACCGGCGCCGCCACGTAGGTTGCAACGAGCGTCGCTCCGGCGAGCGCGATCAAGGCCAACGCGCCCAGCGTCGCACCGTAAGACATCCACGCCGCCGGGCTCTCTCCCGCAAGAAGCGACGTACCATCCCAAGCCAAATTCGGAATTGCAAACAACACGCCAATCGGAAGCGCGAAGCGATCGATGGTTGCGCGCCAGCCGGCCGGTGCGTCGTCGGGAAACCGCACGGCGAACACGACGAGTCCGACCGTGCCTGCGACGCTGAGGATATCGGAAGCAAAGGCAATCGCCGGCACCACGCGATCCGGAAATTGGAAAATGTTGATCTCCGTGACGGAGACCAAATAGAGAAAGAGTCCCCATGTCATCCGGTTCGTGCGCCGCAGCAAAATGGCGAGCGCGACGGCAATGTAGAGAAATCCGGTAAGCCGCAGGATGGACGCGAGCGGCGAAAAGAGCGCTTGACGCGACTCCGCTTCGGTCAGCGCGGCGGCGCGGAGCGTGAGTTCGCGCGACGTTCCGTCCCGAACCAAACGGAACGTCGCCGCTTCGCCTGGCCCCGGTTCGCGATACGAAAGCCCGACGATTCGGTCGTGCAGCGACGAGTCGCGAAAATCCAAATGATCGCCGGCGGCAACGCCGGCGCGTGCGGCCGAAGTTCCGGGATCGACTGCGGCAACGGCATTGCCGTCGGTGTAGATCAGTCGGTAGCCGAAGGTCGCCTGAGTGCCGAAAACCTCGACGGTTGCCGCAATGTTCAGCACCAGCGCGAGGGCAGCCGCCAAAAGGGCAACGACGGTCTCCCACGACGAGAGCGTGCGGCGCGGTTGATTCACTGCGGCTTCCTTCGCGCCGCCGTGGGTGCAACCCGTGCATCCGCACCGGTGCTCTAGCAGCATCAAAGGAGTGAACGAACCATGACGACGGCATACGAGCGATTTCGCGCGCTGCACGAGCGCCCCAACGCGTTCGTCATGCCCAATGCGTGGGACGGCGCCTCCGCCGTTTTGCTCAAGCGCGCCGGATTCGAGGCACTCGGAAGCACGTCGCTGGGCCTTGCGTTTTCGCTCGGGCGCCAGGACGGCAGTCACGCCGTCTCGCGCGATGAAGCGGTCGCACACGCCGCGTTTTTAGCACGGTTAACCGATCTGCCGGTAAATGGCGATCTCGAGGACGGCTTCGGTGCCGAACCCCAGGATTGCGCCGCGACGGTACGCGCGGCAATCGCGGCAGGCCTTGCAGGCCTTGGAATCGAGGACACGACCGCCGATCCCGCGCGCCCGATTCATGACTTCGATGCCGCGGTAGCGCGGGTGCGCGCCGCGGCGGATGCCGCACGCGGACGCATTCTCTTGACGGGCCGCACCGACAACTTCCTCAATGGGCGCCCCGACTTGGACGATACGATTCGCCGGCTCGTCGCGTTCGCGCATGCCGGCGCCGACGTGCTCTATGCTCCCGGATTGCCCGATATGGACGCCATTGTGGCCGTCGTTCGCGCCGTCGCACCCAAGCCCGTCAACGTACTCATCGGGCCCGGTGACGGGGCCGTTTCGCTGGAGAGGCTTTCCGAGGCCGGCGTGCGCCGCGTGAGCGTCGGCGGTGCGCTCTATCGCGTCGCAATGAACGCGCTGGTGAACACGGCGCAAGCGATGCGTCTGGGCGATCTTGCAGCGGTTACCGGCGCGATCCCGGGGAGCGAAATCGCGGCAGCGCTTCCAACGGCCTAACGCAATTTGGTTCGCGTCGCCCGGGGTGGGGTAGAAGCGCTCGGATGTTGTCGCGCCTTCGCACGTTTTTCACGAATCTCGGCCCGGGCCTAATCACCGGTGCCGCGGACGACGATCCGTCCGGGATTTCGACCTACTCGGTTGCCGGCGCGTCGACCGGCTTTTCCATGCTGTGGCTGACGCTGATCTCGACGCCGATGATGGCGGTCATTCAAGGCATGTGCGCGCGCATCTCGATGGTCACCGGCGAGGGCATCGCGGCTGTCATGCGCAAGCGGCTGCCGCTGCTGCTCGTTTACGCGCTCTCCGGCCTCGTCATCGTTGCCAACACCTTTAACCTCGGCGCCGACATCGGCGGTATGGCCGACGCCGCACATCTCGTTATCCCGCTGCCGGTCGATGCGCTCGTATTCTTCTTTGGGATCGGCATCATCGCTGCGCAGATTTGGCTGCCGTATGCCGCGCTGGCCCGTTACTTCAAGTGGTTAACGCTGGCGCTTTTTGCGTATCTGATCACGGCGTTCATCGTCCGTCCTCCGTGGGGGACCGTGCTCTTCCACTTTGCGGTCCCGCACGTACGGCTGAGTGCGGCATGGCTCGCCACGGTAGTCGGAGTACTGGGCACGACGATCACGCCGTATCTCTTCTACTGGCAGGCGTCGTTGATGGTCGAAGAAGACAAGGAAGCCGGCAACACCACGCTCGCCGAGCGTCGCGGGACGGATGCACGCTCGGTCGCGACCATGCACGCCGACGTCAACGCCGGCATGATCTATTCGAATCTCGTCGCGTTCTTTATCATCGTGACGACCGCGGCGACTCTGAACGCGCATGGGATTACGAATATTGCGACGGCGCAGCAGGCGGCGCTGGCGCTTCGCCCGCTCGCCGGCCCCTTCGCGGAGTTGCTCTTTGCACTCGGTATGGTCGGCACGGGAATTCTGGCGGTTCCGGTGCTCGCGACGTCTTCGGCTTACGTTGCGGCAGAGACGTTTCGTTTCCGCGAGGGACTCAGCGAGCCGCTCGCGCGGGCGCAGCGCTTTTACGGCACGATTGTCGCCGGAGTTCTCATCGGGATCGGTATGAATCTGCTGAAAGTGGACGCAATCAAGGCGCTCTTTTGGGCCGCCGTACTCAACGGTATCGCCGCGGTGCCGCTTATTGCAGTCGTCGTATGGCTCGCTTCAAACCGTGCGATCATGGGAAAATGGGCGAGCTCTGCGCTGGCCCGCGCATGGGGCGTCGCGACTTTTGCGTTGATGGCGGTCGCGACCGCCGGCATGTTTTACTTCACAGCGCGAGGGGGATAGTGCGGCATGGATATTCTGTCCGTTCTGAAAGAAGAACACCGAACGGTCGCTGCGTTGCTGGATGAAGTGCACGATTGCGAGCCGGACGACGAACGAATCGACGAGTTGGCGCCGCTCATCGCACGAGAACTGACGGCGCATGCAACCCTCGAAGAGCGTTTGTTCTATCCCGAGCTGCGCGACCGCGCGGAGGATGCCGACGAGGCCGTCGACGTCTTCGAGGCGTACACCGAGCACGACGTCGTCAAGCACCTTTTGGAGTTGTTGCGTTCGAGACGCAAACGCGACGAACAGTTCAAAGCCGAACTGCTCGTGCTCGGCGAGTCGGTCCGCCACCACGTCGAGGAAGAAGAGTCGACGATCTTTGCGATGGCGCGCGAAATGCTCGAACCCGAAGAGCTCGAAGAAATTGGCGAAAAATGGCAGCGCGCCAAGGCGCGGCTTACGTCGGCGGCTTCCTCGAACGGACGCCGGACTCAAGGGCGTAAGCGCGCCGCCGCGACACGCGGCGGTTCGAAAACGAGCCGGGGACGCAAGAAGACCGCGCGCAAGCGCTAGCGCGGCCTGAAGGAACCGCGACCCGCACCGTCAGAGTGCCGTCGCGGTGCACTCCCTCTTCGACGGACCCGGATCGCTTCGCGAGCCGTCGGAACGCCTTGCGTTCTGGCTAACGGGTCTCTTCGCGTTACCCGCGGCGCTGGCCATCGGCTACGTGCTCCACGAGTCGATCGGCGCCTCACAGGCGGCGCTCTTCATCGTGATCGCAATGATCTACGTAACGTTGGCGCGGGGGCGACTGCTCGGCTCGAGCGTGCGCGTTCATCAGCGCCAGTACCCGCGCGTCTTTACGATCGTCCGTCAAACGTGTGCGGCGCTCGAGATCCCGATGCCGATGGTCTTCGTTCGCGAGGACAATTACGTGCCGGTCGTTGCGCTGGGGTTCGGGGAACCGTATTCGTTGGTCGTCTCGAGCCACTGGATTGAGATCTTCGCCGACGACGAGCTCTCGTTTATGGTCGGGCGCGAGCTGGGACATATCGCCGCCGGTCACACGCGCTTCCACTCGCTGCTCAGCGTGAACGGTAATGAAAATCCGATCGTTTCGTTGATCTTCGGTGCGTGGCTGCGGCGCTGCGCTTTGACGTGTGACAAGGTCGGACTGCTCTGCTGCGGATCGATCGATGCGGCGATCCGGGCGATGGGAATCGCCGCCTTTCACGAGTTCGGACGCAAAGTCGATTACGAAGCATTCGCCGAGCAGCACGAAGAGATTCAGAACGATTCGGTGCTCCGATGGGGCGAGTGGCTGAGCAGCGAACCGTATGCCACGCGGCGCATCGCATCGCTGAGGCGCTTCATGACGACGCAATCGTATGCCGTTGCAGAAAATTGGTTTTTGCGCGAGCGCAGCGAGGAACCGCCGCGTCTGCCCGCGCCCGGCACGACGCACGTTGACCCTCGCGACTGCGCCGGCTGGTGGCGCCGTTTCACCGCATGGGCGATCGACGCAATCGTCGTGGTCGCCATCATCACGTCCTTCGGCGGAAACGTCGCCGCCGTCTCGCACAGATCGCATAGCGACACCGCGGCGAACGAGGGCGACGTCATCGTCTCCACCCCCCACAAAGGAAGTCGCGTCCGCACGTGGACCAATCCATTGATGCCGCACGCCTCGGCGGCGCCGTCGCCGACGGCGTCATCCGACGAGGCGGCGATTGGGCCGTTCGACGTCTCCGATCAGGGCATCGCCATCAAGGCCGGAGGCCAGGAAGTGCCGCTCAGCGTCGACGCGCTCGCCGCAATGGCCGCCGGGTTCATTGCGCGGCTTGGCTTCTTCTTTTGGTTTCCGGTTTATCTGGCACTGCTCGTGATTTTGGCCGGACAGACGTTCGGGATGATGATCGCCGGTCTGCGAGTCGTAACGACGGATTTCGAAAAGCCCAGCATCGCGCGAACGATCGTGCGCTACGGCATCGTCTTTTTGCTCTGGTGGCTCATCGCCGGGATGAGCCTCATCTGGCGACGCGTGCTGCTGCACGACCGCTGGACGAAGACACGCGTCGTGAAGGTGGAGCGGGTGGTCGCCCGGATCACCGGAACGACCTGATACTCAAAGACGGGGTACAAACGGATCATGAGGATACTTGCTGCTTCATTAATTTGCGCCGCGCTCGCATCGTCGCCGGCTGCGGCGGCCGACTCGCTTTCGTCGGTGCGTTTTCTCGTCGGTACGTGGAACTGCACGTACCAGGCGGGCAAAACCAGCGTCAACTATCGAGCGACGTATACGTACGATATCGGCAACAATTGGCTGCGTGAGAACGACAGTTGGACGCACGGGGGATCGGACGTCGGCATGATCACGTACGAACCGAGAACTCGGCAATGGGTCTCTACGGTTATGGACGATCAGCGCGCGGTCGTCGTCTTCCACGCAAAGGGAAGCGATCCAAGCCATTTGGTCTATCGCAGCGCGTACCCGAATGCGGCGCTCACGAATGTTTTCGACCGCCTTTCTCCATCGCTCTATACGCTGCACTTCTCCGGCAATCTCGGCGGACGATCGCTGAAGTCCACGGACGTCTGCAGAAAGAGATAACGAACGCGTCGATGTGCGGCCGGTACACGCTGACCGAACCCGCGGCGCTCGCGGGGGCATTCCCGCGCTTTCGCTTTCCGGAGTTCAGCGAGACGCGGATCCCGCGCTACAATATCGCGCCGTCGCAGAAGGTGCTCGGCATACGCAACGACGGTCGCGACGTCGCCGAAGAATTCCAGTGGGGTATCGGCGGCCGGATCAATATTCGCGCCGAATCAATCACCGCCCGCGCCGGCCCGGTTCGCCGCCGCTGCATCGAATTCGCCGACGGCTTTTACGAGTGGAGGAACCGCCGCCCATATTACTTCACGCTGAAGTCCGGAGAGCCGTTCGTCTTCGCGGGCTTATGGGAACCGCAGAACGGAAGCGCCGGGTGCGACGTCGCGACCTGCGAGCCCAACGCGCTTGTCGCGCGCGTTCACGATCGCATGCCGGTGATCCTCACCGGCTCGAAGATCGATCTTTGGCTCGATCCGGAGCCGCTGCCGGCCGAGATCGCCGCATCGATCTTGCGGCCGCTCGATGCGAGCCTCATGAACGTTCGCGAAGTCTCGACGCGCGTGAATAACGCGAATTACGATGCGGCGGACGTTCTCACTGAAGACGCCGATCCGCGCCTGTTTTGAAAGATGAGCACGATTCCGGTCGCGACGAGCCAAACTGCGGCGGGAATTGCGCCGAAGAGACCCGGGCCGGGCTGACCCGGCGCCATGAAAGCATCGGTGGAGAGAATAGAGAGCGACGCAAATGCTGCGCCAAGGGCGGCGATGTAGCCGAGCCACGCCAACCACATCGGTGCGCGATCGTGACGGCGCATGCTGTGCGCCGCAGCGAAGAGAAAAATTGCAACCGGCGCGTAACCCAAACCGCCCTGCACGAAGAAAAAGGTGTCGTACACGCCGGCGACCGCGTGCGCCTTGAAGCTATCCGGAGAGGCGTAGAGTGCCGACGTGAGCATCGCGGCAGCGACGAGCGACATGGCGGTCATCACCGTGCCGCTGATCAGCGCGAACGTGGGCAAACCCTCTTGCCGTCCGGGCGCGTTCATCAAGTAGCTTCGCAGGCCCACTAAGAACCACAGGAAGAACGCAGCGGCCGGAAAGGCCAGCCATGCACCGACGAGTAACCCGAGGCGATGGGCGTCGATTGCGAGCGCGACCTCGAGTGGTTTGGCACCCAACGACGGCATGCCGTTAGTCAGCATTGAGGCCAGCACCAGCACGCCCACGTAGCAGAGCGCCGACCAGCCTGCGGACCGTTCAGCCGAAACGTTTTCCATTCCGGCTAGCTCTTTCCCAGCAGGAAGGGATTCCTCCCTTGCGGGCTAGAGACCGTAATACTTGAAGTGCGGCCACATTACGGCGAGCGGCACGCGTGGTTGGGTGCAAATATAAATCGGCAGCGGTCCTTCGAGCATCCAGCGATAGTCGTTGCGGTAGACCGCGATTTGCCGCACGCTGCCGAACCAGCGCAGCAGAATCCAATAATCGGTCGCTCCCACCGCGAGGACCGAAGCTCCGGTATAGTTGCGCGTTCCCCAAAGGTAATATGAGTTGTTCGGACTGATCGCGGTGGGCAGCCCGTATCGAGGGCCGTAATAGTTAAGTGCACCCGCGTACGCGTACCGATCGGCGAATACGGCCGTGCGCTGCCGTTGTTGCGGCGGAAGCGACCAATATGCGCCGGCCACGGTCGCGGTCATGCTCTTCCAACCGATCTGATCGGCAAACATCGGATTGATCAAGTGGCTCTTGCCGTCGGGCGGAGCGGGCCGGCTCAATCCGATCGCGCGCTCGTACGCCATGTAGGCCGGCAGCGAAAGCACCGGCAACGAGAGCGGAAACATCGGCAATCCCGCGACGAACGTTGCGGCGACGATCGCCGTCTTTACCCATCGGGGCTTAGCGAAAACCGCACGCTCGATTGCGACGCCGCCGGCGGCAAAGAGCGCGGGATAGAGACCCTGGATATAATAGCCGCGGCCGATCGTGAGAACCAGCATGCCCAGCAGCAAGAAATATGCTACGGCAAAGTAACGGTACGGACGTTGCTGCCAAAACCAGATCAGCCCCCACACCCAGACCGGCGCGAAGAGCGGATTCTGATATGCGAACTGCAACGCGAACATGTAGATCGCATTGATCCAGCGGTTGGGAGATTCGTCCGCCATGCCGTTGGCGAGCGCGTGCCGGTTCAGCTGATCGTTGTGCAGTACCTCAAGCATCGGAAATCCATGACCAACCTGCCAGATCGCGTTCGGCAAGATGAGGAGTATCGTCAAACCGATTGCGAAGAGCAGCCGGCGCGAGCGCAGCAGCGGCGCGTGTCCGGTGACGAGCATTCCTGCGGCCACGCCGACCGCACAGGCGGCAATCGTGTATTTCGCATAAAGGGCGATTGCAACGACGAGCGCCATAGCGTAGTAAAGCCGTGTGTCGCGCGTGTTCACCAGCCGAATCGTCAGGTAAATAAAGACCGTCCACGCCGCAGGCGAGAGAAACTCCGTCGAGAGGCCGTACGCGATTCCGATCAAGCCCGGCGCCAACACGCACGTCAGACCGGCCAGCGCTTGTGCGAAGCCCCCGCCGCGCAGCTCGCGCGCGATGGCGCAGGCGAAGAGAACGGTAACGCCGGCGAGCACTCCGGGAAAGAACCGCAAGCCCCAGACCGGATATCCCAGCGGTCCCGTCAGCCACGTCACGAACGGCGCGAGCGGCGGTTGATCGACGTAGCCCCACGCTAAGTGCTTAGCGCAGTCGATGAAATAGAGCTCGTCGCGATAGTATCCGAACCGGTGGCAGAGAGCGAGATGGATGAAGACCGTCGCAAGCGCGAGCACGTACGCGCTTGGATGGAGCTTCATGCAGCGGTCGGTTGCGATCCCGCGAGTAAGAGCTGACTGATGCAGAGGCCCGCGATTCCGGCTTCGGCGATGGAGCCGAAGACCCAGCTTGCATTCCACCACGTTCCGCCGAAGATCGGCACTGCGAAGATAAAGTATGCCGCAAAGTAGGCCGCCGGAACGACGAAGCCGAGCAGCCGGAACGCTTCGCGCTTGCGCGCCGACGGTTGAAGTTTAGCGACAATCACGTCGCCCGCAAGCCCGGCCGCCAGGGAGGCCAGCACGACCAGCAGCAGCTCCATCCAATCGGTGGAGAGTTCGGCGCCGATCCAGAGCTTGACGACGACGGCGAGCACCATGATAGCACCGAAGCAGAGACGTTTGCGAATGCAGAGATAACAGACGGCGGCGGCGAGCAGCAAGCTCTGCCAAATGACGATCGACATCTCGAGCGCCTGGCGATAGAAGAGAAAGACCGAGAGTACGAACTGCTCGCGTTGGAATGCGGGTTGAGAGAGCGGATGATCGCGCATCAGCGCTTCCGGATAGAAGCCGAACTGCGTCACGAATTGAATGATCTCGAAGGCGAGACCGAACGAGACGAGCATCGGCAACTGATCCACGAGCTTCGATGCACTCGGACGGTTCAGCGCGCTGCGGACGGGGCCGGTTATGAGAAAGAAGAGGCCGCTGAGCAAAAAGAGATGCGGCGGACTGAGCAGCAAATCCATCTGGTGTTCGAATCCGAAGACCGCATGCCAGACGAAATCCAACGCGCCGCCGGCTAAAAGCGCCGCGACGCCGAAAACACTCTGCACGTATCCGTCTGGTATTGCTCGCCAAACCGAGCTGCCGCGCCGATGATTGCGCGTTATCGCAACGCCCATGACGGCTGCGGCGAAAATTGCCCCGCTGTACATCGCCATATGCCACGGGTTGAAGAACGATTCGACGGCTAGGAAGAGATGCTGATGAGCGTCAATGAATAGGCCCGTCATGATCCACAGGCCCGCTAGGGTCACAAGCCAATCGAGTCCCGAAGGTGCGCCCAAGCGTCCGCGGGATAGGTCAAGCTTGGGAAGGGACGGTTCAACGTCCGCCCGGGGCGTAAGCAACTCCACCAGGTTCATCGCTAGTAAGTCATCCTATGACGCGCCCCGAAGCCAAATTCGCACCGTCCTTTTAACGCTGCGAGCTGGGGCGATCGCGGCGTTGGTTTGCGCCTGTTCGCCAAAGCCGCCATCGGTTCCGCTGAATCTCATCGTTTCGGAAAAGCAGCCGATAGTCTGGCCGTCGCCGCCGGTTGCCATGCCGAACGATCCGCCCCGCATCGTGCGGATTTGGCTATCGACGTTAAAAATTGAGCCCGGCTCGTGGTTCGACGGCGAGATTCTCGTGAGTACGAACGTCGCTTCCGTCGAAGTTCGCACCGCCGCCTTTTCAATCAACAGCACGCACGTTGCGCCGGGCGTCTATCGATTCCATACGCACGTGCTCGAGCTGCCGCCCTTATCCCGGCGGCACTCCTACGAGCTCTCCATCATCGCGCGTAATACGCCGGGCGAAGCTTTCGTCGAAGAAGCACCCTTGCGCGTCGAATGAACGTCCTGCTCGCGGTGCTGCTCACGCTTCCACCCGTGGTGATGTATCACCGCGTCGACCCATGGTCGCCGAGCGACTCTGTATCGCAGCGCTTGACCGT
>JAMXLK010000020.1 GCA_024281075.1 Vulcanimicrobiia bacterium | reverse complement strand
GAAATTCCAGAGCCCGTCAGCACGAACACCGACTTTGCCGCGCGCAGCGCTGCGACGAGCTCGTCCACTATGCGCGCACGGAAATGCGGTGGTGCAGCTTGCCGAACGGCAGATAATGGCCCACCGGGATCTCTGCGGTCGCAGCGTGCCGCAATCCCAGAGCCGCCGCCGCAATCATGACGACGCCCATGCCGATTGCGGTCGCGAAGGCCGCCTGAAGTCCGCCGGCCAGCGCCGCCGTTTCGCTCGCCCCGGCACGCGTGAGCGCATTGCTCTGTAACTCTTGCACGGCGGCGCCGAACGCAACGCCGAAGCCGATGCCGAGCTGCAATGCAAACGTCATCACTGCGGAGGCGCTGCCTTCATCGGGGTCGTCGACGTGCGCGAGGCCGGCAATCATCCCGGCCTGGTATGCGAGCATGCCGCCGAATCCGCCGATGCACGTCGCCGCAAAGAGGCTGGTCCAATATGATGAATCCGGCCGCATGAAGAGCAGGATCGACTCGCCGGCGATCATGATGACGCCGGTGACGATGGCCATCGCCCGCACGCCGATTGCGCGCGCAATCGGCATCGTCAGCGGCGCCGCTACGAACGAGATGATGAGCGCCGACGGAAGAAACGCGAGCCCGGCGCGGAGCGGATCGTATCCGGCAACGCGCTGGACGTAGACCGACGCGAAGACCATGATACCGGCATACGACATCGGCTGCAGCATCACGACGGCCGCACCCGAGAGCAGGTCCGGATAGCGCAGGAGACGCGCCGGGAGAATCGGATTGGCGGCGCGTCGCTCGAGACTCGCGAAGAGAACGGCGAGCACCAGCGTCACCGCGATGCCGGCGAGCGTTCGCACCGAACCGATTCCGTTTACGGGCACCGACTCAATAGTAAAAACAAGCGTCACCATCGTCGCCGTGAGGAACGTCGCACCCGGCACGTCGAGCTTCGATCGCTGCGCCTCTGCGGCGTCTTTGGGCAAACGCGAGGACGCCAGCGCAAGTACCGCGATGGCAAACGGAACGTTCACGTAGAGAACCGAGCGCCATCCCAAATATTGGACGAGAATCCCCCCAAAGAGCATCCCCGCCGCGACGCCCGTGCTTCCGATCGTTCCCCAGAGTGCGATCGCCCGCGAGCGCGGCGCGCCCGGCGGAAACATCGCTAGCGCGATCGCCAATGCCGCGGGATTGACGATCGCCGCGCCGAGCCCTTGCAAACCGCGCATCGCGATCAGCACGATTCCGTTGGGCGCTAAACCGCCGAGAAATGAGGCCACGGTGAAGACGGTGAGACCGATAACGAAAAACCGGTATCTGCCGTAGATGTCCGCGCAGCGCCCCGTTAGCATCAGGAAGCCGGCGAGGACAATGGCGTACGTGCTCACGATCCATTGTCCCGCCGAAGCGGTCATGTGAAGTTCGCTTTCCATCGACGGAAGCGCGATCGTGACGATGGAGAAGTCGACGAGCAGCATAAAAAAGGTCGCGCTCAACAATGTGAACGCGACCCAAACCGTTGCCGGCTTTTTCGCTACGGCGATGACTTCACACGCGCGAGAAACGTATAAAATTGGCCGTTGATCGTTGCCGTACCCGAGATTTCGCCGTCGTCGGCGAGCGTGCCCCGCACGGTGAAACCGCCGCCGGTTTGCAAAATGAGCGTTATCCTGCCTTCGCTGACGTTGCCGCTCACGATGATGGTTCGGCCATAGAGCGGATCCGGGCGAACCGACTGCGACACGTACGTCCCGCTGATGATGCCGTGATTGAAGTTCAGCTTCATGATACCGGAATGCGGTACTCTCGTAGCGCCGAACGTGGGCTGATAGGCCGCGACGTAGGTCGCCGACCAAACGCGGCCGTGCAGGACGACCGCACGCGCGGTGAACGGCGTCAGGACTGCCGCGCCGAGCAGCGCGACGATCCAGCGCCGGCGAAAAAGCGCGGCCGTTACGTTTCCATCAATTTTTGCCATTCATCTCTCCCAATGCGCAGCTGCTCCTCGTCGAGTTGCGCGAGCGGCGTGCGACTCAAGCGTTCGCGTTCGCAGAGATCTTGTTGTTGCGTATCAACGTAGAGTAGCCCCGTGACGAATTCGCCTCGGACGCGCGAGTCGTGGATCGTCTTGAGCGCGGTTATGGCGTCGGTGGGGTCGTAATCCAGGTCCAGTTTGCGAAGGACGACGTGCGAGCCGTCTTCGAGTTCGACGTCGCGCACGGTGCCGGGCTCGTAGTCGACCGTGACTTCGCGTCCTCCCGCGATGTAATCGGCGGTGTGTAAAACGACGTCGTGCTCTTTCACGTAGGCATAACTCTTCGTGGAGCCCTCGTGGTCGTTGAAGGTTACGCACGGACTGATCACGTCGAGAATCGCCGTGCCGCGATGTGAAAACGCGGCCTGCAAAAGCGGTACCAGCTGTTTTCCGTCGCCCGAGAACGAGCGTGCGACGAACGTCGCGCCGAGCTCGATTGCCAGTCCGCAGATGTCGATGGTTGCGTATTCGTTGACTTTGCCGCCCTTTTGCGTCGAGCCGACGTCGGCGGTCGCGGAGAACTGCCCCTTGGTGAGACCGTAGCAGCCGTTATTCTCGACGATGTACGTGCAATCGACGTTGCGCCGAATCATGTGGCAATATTGGCCGAGTCCAATACTCGCCGTGTCGCCGTCGCCGCTGATGCCGAGCACCAGCAATTCGCGATTGGCAAGCTTTGCGCCCGTTGCCGCCGAGGGCATGCGCCCGTGAAGCCCGTTGAAGCCGTGAGCCTGCTCGACGAAATAGGCCGGCGTCTTGGACGAGCAGCCGATGCCGCTCATCTTCGCCAATTTGTGCGGCTCGATGCCGTATTCAAAAAGCGCCTTGATGAGATGGTTGGTGATCGAGTTGTGACCGCAGCCGGCGCAGAGCGTCGTCGGAAGTCCTTTGTAGACTTCGCGAGCCAAGCCGATCAAATTAACTGTCATGTTGTCATCCTGATACCGTCGAAGGACATCTCTATTCCGCCACCACGGCCGGGCGCCGTTCTTCCTCGAGCAGCGGATCGATGACGCTGCGAGCGTCGATCGGAACGCCGTTGTAGTGCCGTATGGACTCCAAGCGTCCGATCAGATGCGTCGGAAGCTCGGTGCGCAAGATACCGTAGAGCTGTCCGTCGCGGTTCTGCTCGACGACGTAGACGCGATCGTGGCGCTTGACGAAGGTCGCGACTTCGGGCGATAGCGGGAGAGCCCGTAGCCGCATGTAGTTGAACTCTATCCCGGCTTCGCGCAGATAGTCGCGCGCTTCGACGACGGCATGGTGGGTCGTCCCGTAAGCGAGGATGGCGATTTTGCAGCCTTTCTTCTCTTCGACGACCGGTGCCGGTACGGCGGCGCGGGCGGTGTCGTGTTTGCGGACGAGGCGATCGAGATTTCGCTGCCACACCTCGGGCATCTCCGAGTAGCGCGCCTCTTCGTCGTGACCCGTCCCGCGCGTAAAGAATCCCGCTTGGGGATGCTTCGTGCCGGGAAGCGTGCGGTACGCGATTCCATCCTTATCGACGTCGCGGTAGCGGCCCCAGGATTTCATCGAGCTGAGATCGTCGGCGCCGAGAACCTTGCCGCGATTGAAAGGCTTCTCCGGATAACGCAGCGGCGGCGTCAGCCATGCGTTCATCCCAAGGTCGAGATCGCTCAACACGAAGACCGGCGTCTGAAAACGCTCGGCCAGGTCGAAGGATTCCATCGCGAATTCATAGGCTTCGGCCACGGTAGCCGGCAGAAGGACGATGTGTTTGGTGTCTCCGTGCGAGAGCGTGTACGCAAATGAAACGTCGGCTTGCATCGTGCGCGTCGGCAATCCCGTCGACGGGCCGGCGCGCTGCACGTCGAAGATAACGCCCGGTACTTCGGCAAAATAGCCATAGCCGGCGTATTCCGCCATGAGCGAGATGCCGGGGCCGGACGTCGACGTCATCGCGCGCGCCCCCGCCCAACCAGCTCCAAAGACGATCCCCGCGGCCGCAAGCTCGTCTTCGGCCTGCACGATCGCCACGTTACGCTCGCCGGTCTCGCCGTCGACGCGATACCGGTCGCAATATTGAATGAAGTATTCGCAGAGCGAAGAGGACGGAGTGATCGGATACCAGGCTGCAACGGTGCAGCCGCCCATCACGCAACCCAGCGCCGCCGCGCGATTGCCCTCCATGAACATCAATCCATCCGTCTTACCATTCATCGGAACCAAACGGAACGGATCGTGCTTCTCGAGATGCTCGCGCGCGTATTCGAGGCCGAGATTGACGGCAGACATATTGAGTTCGACGGCGGATGCCTTGTTGCGGAACTGCGCTCGTAAGCTCTCCTCGACCGTCGCCAGCGGGATATCCAACAACTGCGCGACCACGCCGACGTAGATCATGTTCATCAAGTACTTGCGCAGATCGCCCTTGTCGGCGAACTGCTCTTTCGCAAGTTTCGTGAATGGAACGGGATAGTACGTAAGATCTTCGCGGAAGGTGTCGCCCTTGCACGGAAACACGTCTTCGTGGATGACGGCGCCCCCGGACTTGACGCCGGCTACGTCTTGTTGCCACGTGGCGGCGTTGAGCGCGACGAGTACGTCGAAATCGCGTGCTCGGCATTGATAACCGAGCGCGCTGACGCGCACGTCGAACCACGTCGGTAAACCTTCGATATTTGAAGGAAAGACGTTCTTCGGGGCAACGGGGATGCCGAGCCGCGCGACGGCGTTGGTCAGAACGAGGTTCGAGGATTGGCTTCCCGAGCCGTTGACCGTCGCCACGCGAATCGTGAAGTCGTTGACGGCACGCGCGGGCATTGGAATGAAGCTCATTCGTCTTGGGCGGCTTTGAACCTTTCGGAGAGTTTGATCAAGGCGCCGCCCCGCACGGCATAGGTTCGCACGACGTACTGTTTGGGACAGCAATTCGGCGAATCGTCGCCATAGTAGGGCAGCCGCGCTACGATCACGCCATCCTCGACGCTCACGCTCAAGTGACCTGCCGAATCGATGTATCCGATGTAGGCAAGCGCCTTTGCGCTACGGCCCGCAAAGAGAATCTGCGTGAAGACGCCGCCGCTTCCACCGCTGTCGAGCGGCACCGCGAGAACGTACGTCCCGTCACGCAGCGTTCCGTTATGAGCACTTTCCGGCACGAGATATCCGCCGATCGTTCCTTCCGGCGCGCTGCGGATATTCACGAACGGATGCGTCTGCGCGTCGAATCCCGACGAAAATATCGTCTCGTCGATTCGCAGCTGGGGCGAACCTTGAACCAAGGCGACGATCTGCTCCGCGGCCGGCGCTTGCGCTGCTTGCGCGCCCGCGCAAACGGGAAGCAGCACCGATGCTACGAAAGCAGCGGCGAAATGTTGAGTCCTGCTCACGTTATCCTCCACATCGGTTTCTGTAACGCGATTGCACGTGCCGCTCCCGGCACGCGGATCGCGCTGCGGATCCACGCCGCCGACCGGATCGGCCGGACCGAGATCGACCGCGTCTACCGCGTTGAGCGCGGCGACGAAGACGAAGCCGTTGTAGAATTCGACACCACCTTCGGCATTCACTCGTTCGCCGTGGAGGCACCAAAGTATCGCTGCGCCGCCTCAGATTATCTCTTCTTTATCGCCGGAAACGATCGCAGCATCACCGAGCGGCTCAGCGATCCGCCCGCGCCGGCGCCGCGCAAGCCCATGCTGCTCTCCGGCACGGCGCCGCAATCGTTTCTCTATCTGCAGCCAACGTTCGTGCTCTTCGACAAGAGCCAAGTTGCGTGCAACAAACCGGTTCCGGCGGCGTTGCCCGAGCAGATCACGGTCGAAAACGATCAGGACGCGTATTATACGTGGCTCTATCCGGACGCGTCGGCGGCACCGGGCTCGCAGCAGCTCGCCTTGCGTCTACGCACGCCGACGCATCAGTATCACTACGTTCGGATCCCGATTACGTTTCCGGTTGCGTGGACCGGCTGGCCCGTCAGCGTGACGCTCAACGTTACCGAAGATATGGCCGACGGGCTCGCGACCGAACCGACGGACACGCTGCTCTGTCCAAAGATGTGGCGCACCTCCGCGGGCTAACAACAAGGCCCAGCACTTCTGCCGGGCCTTGCGGTGTGTGAGGTAACTTCAACTTCCTTCTCGTCAAGCGCGCGAAGCGCGCGCAGTCCTGAGCGGAGTCGAAGGATTACATCATGTCGTAGCCGCCCATGCCGCCGCCGCCGGGCATGCCCGCCGGCTCCTTTTTCGGCTCGGGCTTATCCGCGACGAGCGTTTCCGTGGTGAGGATCAACGAGCCGATCGACGCGGCATTTTGGAGCGCCGCGCGCGTGACCTTGAGCGGCTCGACTATACCGGCGGTGAACATGTCCACGACTTCGCCGCTCATCGCGTCGAAACCGAACGGAGCGTTCTTCGTGCGGACCGCGTTCACTTGAACCGAACCCTCGTAGCCCGCGTTGTCGGCGATTTGGCGAGCCGGCTCCTCGAGCGCCTTGCGCACGATGTTGATGCCGATCTTTTGATCGACCCACGTTCCGGCGTGTCCGTTGCTCTTGGGAGGCTCGATCTTGTCGATCGCCTTGATCGCGTGCAGCAGCGAGGCACCGCCGCCCGGGATCATGCCTTCCTGCACGGCCGCGCGCGTCGCCGAGAGCGCGTCCTCGATCCGGTGCTTCTTCTCTTTGAGCTCCGTCTCGGTCGCGGCGCCGACTTGGATCACCGCAACGCCGCCGGAGAGCTTCGCAAGCCGCTCCTGCAGCTTCTCGCGATCGAAATCCGAGTCGGTCTCCTCGATCTGCTTTTTGATCATCTCGATGCGGCCTTTGATCGCGTCTTGCTTGCCCGCACCGTCGACAATCGTGGTCTCTTCCTTGGTAACCTTGACACGCTTCGCACGGCCGAGCTGCTCGGGCGTCACTTTGTCGAGCTTGAGACCGAGCTCTTCGGAAATGACGGTCGCACCGGTGAGCGTGGCGATATCCTTGAGCATCTCTTTGCGGCGATCGCCGAAGCCCGGCGCCTTGACCGCCACGGAAGTGAACGTGCCGCGCAGCTTGTTGACGACGAGGGTCGCGAGCGCTTCGCCTTCGACGTCCTCGGCAATGATCAGCAGCGGCTTCTGCACCTGAACGACCTTCTCGAGAAGCGGCAGGATGTCGGCGATCGCCGAGATCTTACGCTCGGTCACGAGGATGTACGGGTCGTCGAGCGATGCTTCCATGCGCTCCGAGTCGGTCACCATGTACGGCGAGATATAGCCCTTGTCGAACTGCATGCCGTCCTTGGTCTCCACCTCGGTTTTGATCGTCCGCGACTCCTCGACCGTGATGACGCCGTCTTTGCCGACCTTTTCCATGGCCTGCGAGATAAGATCGCCGATCTCCGGATCGTTCGCCGAGATTGACGCGACTTGAGCGATCTTCTCTTTGGTGTCGACGTCCTTCTTGAACGACTCCATCTC
>JAMXLK010000019.1 GCA_024281075.1 Vulcanimicrobiia bacterium | reverse complement strand
TCGATGACGGGTTGCGATGACGTTAGCGAGCCGTTTGAGGGCTTCGAAGGCGGCCGAGTCAGCCCAACGGTGGCGCGAACAGGCGATCAGCACGCCGCAGCGTTCGCCGTTATCGAATGCAATCGGTAAGGTGGCGCCGGAGAGCGGTTTGAGTGCCATCAGCGCCATGCGTTCCTCAGGATGGTCGGTAACCTCGCTCAAGAAGCGCTCTCCGACGCGAAGATCGAAAAACGCCTCGGTGAGAAAGCTTTTCGGGATCGTCGAAAAAACCGGATTAGCAATCGAGGGTTCCTCGGCGCGACTAACGGCGCCTGAGTCGTTGAACAACACGCAGCAAGCCCATCCATGCATGATCTCAGACGCGCGCCGGGCGGCAAATCGCGCAAGTTCGCTCGGCGTCAGTGACCTTTGCGCGGAACGCCGCGCCGAGAGGTCGGCGTCCTGCGTTCGCGCACGCCGAAGCACCGATGCGTCGCGCGCGAGTTCCTTAAAGGCCTTAAAGATGGTCTCGCGGTCGGCATCGTGCGGAAGCACACGGTCGACGACCGGTTCGCTGCCGTAACCAGAGAAACGTTCGTTTCCGAAACCCACGATTCGGAGTGCGGCGCTATCCGCCGCGCGATGGATGCCGACCATCGCGGTGAGCGGGGCGACAATCTCATCGAGGTCGACCGCGATCACGTCGGGCACGCTCACTTGCAAACGGTTCCATAAGTCGCGAAATCCCGGCAACGTTTCGAGCGGCCAGCCCCGTTTCCGCAGCACCTCGTCGATGCGCTCCTGCAGATCGTCGCACAGCGCGAATCCCGCAATGATTGGCTCCATCGGGGTTGCCGGTATCTCCAGCGACTCCGCGAGTGCGTGCTCGGCGCCCGGCACGGTGAGTCGTTCCAAAACCGCGAAGAAGGACTCTTGCGCTTCACCCGCACCTCCGTGTATGGGCGCGATGACGACGTAACGCTCGCCATCGTACGAAAAAGGAACTGCGAGCGCGTGCTGATTTGGAATGCACGGATTCGTGATCCGCGACGGCTTCATTCGCGCGAACAGCCGGCGCAGCGGCCACCGCATCCACGTGCGGGAAACTCCGGAAAACGCAAGACCGTCGACGACGACGAAGGCACCGCCCCCGCGACCGCCCTTCAAGAGCACCGCGTCGGAGAAGAGACCATTCGGGCTCTTATGCAGCGTTGATAGCAGTGCCGGCAGTGCGTCGGCACTTTTAGCGGCGACGTCAATCGCGTTGACGAGCGCCGCAAGCTCTTCGATCACGACCTTAGGCGCGGCGGCGCCGCAGGCAGCCCCCGTTTTCACGCAGGAAACTTCCCAACGCCGCCGGACCGATGCGTCGGAATAACTGCCGTAAGGCGATTTCGACGATCGAGCTCTCGCTGACGCTGCATCGCACTGCGATGCCGCGTAATTCGTCGCTTACGTCGCCGGAAAGATTGACGGTAATGCGCTGCGCGTGGTCGGGGTCGCCGACGCGTGATGAGAACTCCACAATTCGCTGCCCACGGATGCTGGCCATAACGCCCTTCCCTTCTGCGGTCCACTCGGTGAGACCCTGGGGCCGCCCCGCTACCGAGGCCCTTTTTTACTCCACAGAGTATTACCCGCAACGATGACCAGGCAAGCCCAGGTCGGCGCGTTCGCAATCGTGGCGTTGCTTCTGCTCTTCGGGGTTTTTTATGTCATTACGGATTTCGGAACGCGCCACACCGGCTATCGCATCGGAGTGCACTTTCAATCGGCCGCCGGCGTGACGACGGGCGCGCAGGTTTATTTCAGCGGCGTGAACGTGGGCTCGGTCGATTCCGTCGAGCTCCTTGCCGACAACACCGTGGACGTCATTCTAGCGATCAACCGCAATATCGATATTCCCGCCGCCTCGACGTTTCTGATCCAAGCCCCCTTAACGGGCTCTCCGAACGTAGTGATTTTACCGCCGCGCAAGAAGCCGCCGCTGCCGCTGCTGCCGCGTCAGGTTTTGCCCATAGCCGAACAGCCGCAAGGGGTCAACGGCACAACGGTCGCCGACTTGCTCGCGCAGGGCCAAGGTGAGCTCAAGCGGTTCAGCCGCGTCATGGCGATGATCGAGCAGCGCACGCCCCGGCTGCTCAATAGTCTGCAAACGACGCTCAACAACGCCAACGATTTGACCGTCGCGACGAAGGCTCAACTCGCGCGCGTGACCGATCCACTGGTGGGCGCCAGCGCGAACTTCGCGCAGCTCTCGGCAACGCTCAATTCGTCGGCGACCGTCGATTCGGCAAAGGTGGGCGCGTTACTCGACCAGTTCCAATCGACGGCAACGTCACTCAATCGCTCGATGACGGCATTGGAGGGTTTCGCGACCGATCCGCGCCTGAAGACCAACGTCGTCGCCGCGACGCAGAATATCGCCGACGCGACGGCGACGCTGGCTTCGTTGACCAAAGATCTGCGGACCGTGACGGGCGATCCCGCGACGCAAGCCCAGATGCGCAACACGATTGCCAATCTCGACGCCGTCATGCAGAAGGCGAACTCGCTGCTGGAAGAGCTCGGCGGAAAGAGCAGCGTCTACGGCGTCGATGCCGGCGCGACCGCCCCACCGCTCGTGGTGCCGAGCAGCTCGCCGTATCCCGGCGCCGCGCCTGCGCCGCATGCAACGGGCGTCTCGCCGGATCTGCGCGCGCACTTACAAAGCAAGCTCGGCCAAGTGGTTCGCAATCTCGTTGCGATCCAGCTGCGCATGAGCGGGCTCTCGCCGCCGCACAACCTCGGTATAAATCCCGTTCTAACGAGCAGCCAAGGTCCGCTCGGCGATCTCAACCTCGTCTTTCTGCCGCATGGCAGCACGAGCGTCATCGTCGGAGCGAACGCGATCGGCACCAACACGACCTGGAACGCGGTGCTGCAGAAGAATGCGGGCACGCTCCATCTCGGCGCAGGAGTGCTCTATTCTCAGCTCGGCATCCTCGGCCAGTACGCGCCGTTGCACGGTCTGGGATTCGAGACCCGCATCTACGGGCTGAACTACCCAATGGTCGATCTGTATGGGAATCTGCATCTCACTCCGAGCGCCGAGCTTTTCTTCGGGCAGCGCGACGTGACGCACGCGGCGCGGCGCAATACGTTCGGTTTTCAGTATCAGTTCTAGTGCCGATCGGAATCTAATGCGCATCGGCATCATCGGCGCCGGAGCCATGGGGACGCTCTTCGGGTTTCATCTCGCAGCCCTCGGCGATGTCACGATGCTCGACGATAACGAGAACGTAGCCGACAGCGTGGCGCGCGATGGACTGCGCGTCAATGACGAGCCGCCGCGCAGGGTGCGGGTCGCGCGTCAGGCACGCGACCTCTACGATTCGCAAATGCTCTTTCTCTTCGTCAAGGCCGTGGACACGTTGCGGGCGCTGCGCGCATTTGCCGGTGAGCTCGACCCTTCCGCGCCCGTCGTCTCGCTGCAGAACGGAATTGGAAACGAAGACGCAATCAAGACCGCGCTCGGCGGCGCCGTCCCCGTGATTCTCGGCATTACGACGGAATCGGCGCACACCGTCGCGCCCGGACACGTACGCAGCTCCGAAGAAGGCAACACCATTATCGGTGCGATGACCGCCTCTCAAACGACGGCGCGCACCGTAACGGAACTCTTGACTCGAAGCGGTCTACGCGCATCGATCGTGTACGACATTCGACCCCATTTGTGGGGTAAGCTCGTTGCCAACGCATCAGTCAACGCGCTTTCAGCACTGCTCGATTGCGAAGCGGGCGAGATACCGCGCGATGCCAATGCGGCACGTCTTGCCGAAGCGCTCGCGGAAGAGACGGCCGGCGTGGCCGCGGCGCTGAAGATCAACTTGCCGTTCGTCAATCCGTGGCAATACGTTACGGAAGTGGTCGCACTCGGCGCGGATGCGAAAAGCTCCATGGCCTACGATCTCGAGTCGGGGCATCCCAGTGAGATCGACCATATCAACGGCGCGGTCGTCGCGTTCGGCCGGCGCACCGGAACGCCGACTCCCTACAACGATGCGATGGTGCGGCTCATCAAAGCGCGCGAAGCGCTGCTCGCGCGATCACGGTTGCGGCTGCAGCCGCAGTAGACGGATCGAGCCCGCCGCGGTCTCGACGTCGATCCGCTGGTTGGACCCGCCGTTAACGCTGCCGTCGATCGTTTCGGCCTCTCCGCTCGAAACGCCGCGCAGGCCGAAATCGGTGAAGAGCGTGCCATTATCGGTGTGCAGATGGACGCCGAACGCCGCCCGCGCGACGATCCAGAGCTCGACGTCGCCGCGACGCGTCGAAAAGTCGAGCGTTCCCGGCCACGTCGCCGCACCCATCATGACCGAAAGATTGCCGTCGCCGACGGTTGCTTGCGCGTAGCCCGGAACTTTGATTGTCACGTTTCCGCGTCGCGCCCCGACGCGAACATTGCCGGTAATATCGGTAACGTTGACGTCGCCGCGTTCCGATTCGACGACAAAGTTGACGCCGTCAGGCACGCGCACAAGCAGTGAGGCGAGCGCCGTCGCTGCGCGAACGTTAACGCCTAGCGGTGTAGCAAACAAGCGCGGCGGCGGCGGCGAGGTCCTGGGCAGTGCGGTTGCGGAGACGGTGAAGAGATTACGGCGCTGTCCGCGGATCGGTTGATACGCGTCGACTCGTGCAGAATCTAACGTGATGCTAAGCGTGCTGCCGGGCTTCAGTGCGCCGATGGTTGTAACGTAGGGGTACGTAGCGGAGCACGCCGCGAGCGTTAACAGCGTTAACAGCGGAAGAAGAAGCATAACTCGCACTGCGACTCTCACAGCGACTCGCACAGCAACAGCTTTACGGTTGCTAGCGCGGCCACCTTCGCGTACAATGGCACAAAAAATAGGAGCATTTTCCCGTTGAAAAAGATAACTTTTGTTTCCCTTGTCCTTATCGCCGTGCCCGGCTTGGCCGCCTGCAGCAACGGCGCATCCTCGATCCCGTCGTCCATCGCGGGCGCGGCACAAAAGATCTCTCCCCAATGGCAACACCCGTCCGGAAGCAGCCCCATCCAGCACATCGTTCTGATCGTGCAAGAGAATCGCACGATGAACGACTTCTTCGCGACGTTTCCTGGCGCGAACGGCGCCACGTTCGGCTACGAGCTCATCAACGGCCACAAGCAGAAGATTACGCTCAAGGAAGTTTCGCTCACCGGCCAGCAGAACCTCAATCACAGCTACGGCGGTTTTTTAACCGCTTACAACAACGGCGCGATGGACGGTTTCAACTTAGTCAAGCTCCCAAGCAACGGCAGGACCGAAAAAGGCGCGCCGTACGTGTATGTCAATCCCGCCGACATCGCCCCCTACTGGACGATGGCCGAGCAGTACGGTCTCGCCAACAATATGTTCACAACGCAAGGCAGCGCCAGTTTCCCAGCGCATCAAGACTTGATTCGCGGCGGCACGTGCATCAGCTCGGCCGCGGCGTGTTCGAATCCGTCGTCATCGTCGGTCAGTTTGATTGACAATCCGCCCTACGGCTCCGGCGCATGGGGATGCGACTCGACTCCGGGAACGGTAACCAGCCTCATCACCAATAAACTCAAGCTCGAGCGGGGCTCCGGCCCATTCCCGTGCACGAGCAACTTTCCGTACTACCCGTATGACTATGAGACGCTGCGCGATCTGCTCGACGCGAAATCCATATCGTGGAAGTATTACACGCCCGCGCTTGGCACGTCCGGACAGATTTGGAACGCGTTCGACGTGATCGCGCCGGTCCGCAACGGTCCCGAATGGACCACGAACGTCTCTTCACCTGAAACAAATATCTTCACCGATATATCGAATGGTGCGCTTCCCGCGATGTCGTGGGTGATCCCCGACGGCGCAAACTCGGACCATCCCGAGAAGTGCGGCTGCGATAACGGTCCCTCGTGGGTGGCAAGCGTCGTCAATGCGATCGGCAATAGCCAATACTGGAATAGCACGGCGATCATCGTCGTCTGGGACGACTGGGGCGGATTTTTCGATAACGTCACGCCGCCGCTGCCGCGCGACAATCAAGGCGGTCCTGGGTTGCGCGTGCCGCTGATCGTCATCTCCCCGTACTCGAAGATCGGGAGCGGTAGTAAAGGCGGTTATATCTCGAATACCTTCTACGAGTTCGGAAGCATCATCCGGTACGTGGAGGACAATTTCAATCTGGGGCGCCTCGGCACGACCGACGGATCGTCGAACAGCATTTCCGACATGCTCGACTACAATCAGTCGCCGCGCCAATTCCAAACGATCGGCTCGAAGTACTCACGCTCGCACTTCCTGCATCAGAAGCCGTCGCGGATTCCCGTCGACGAGCAATGAGCGGCCGCCGGTCGTACGCGTTCCTGGCAACCTCATTGCTGGCTGCGTGCGCCGGATCGAGCGCAATACCACAAGCGCCGGGCCTCTTGCCCGGCGCTTCCGTTTCGCAGACCCGCTGGATCCCGACGGCCGGCGAGTCGTACCAGATCCAATATAGCGGCAAACTCGATTCGGGCGTCGCGGCCCGCATCTACGATCTCGACATGTTCGGCACGTCCGCAACGACCGTGGCAAAGCTCCATGAGCTGGGCCGGCACGTCGTCTGCTACGTCGACGTCGGCACTTGGGAGAACTGGCGCCCCGATGCCAAGGAGTTTCCCAAGCGCGTTCTCGGCAACAAAGACGGGCATTGGAAAGGCGAGCGTTGGCTGGACGTGCGCGCCACGTCGGTGCTCGAGCCGATCATGGCGCACCGCCTCGACCTCTGCAAGAAGAAGGGCTTCGACGGCGTCGATCCCGACAATCTCGACGGCTATCAGAACAACACGGGGTTTCCGCTGACGTACCGCGAGCAGCTCACCTACGACAGCTGGGTCGCCAAGGCGGCGCACGACCGCGGCCTCACCGCGGCCCAGAAAGGCGACGACGGCCAGGTCAGCGATCTCGTGAAAGTCTTCGACTTTGCCGTCGTCGAGCAGTGCTTCGCCCAAGGCTGGTGCAAAAAATTCAATCGGTACACCGACGATAATCGCCTGGTGGTTGACGTGGAATACTATAAAAACGAAACGCGCTTTCAGCAGAAAAACTGCCCCGAAGCACGGCAAAACCACGACACCGCAATTTTAAAGCGACTGCAGCTCACCGCCTGGATCCTCACGTGTCAGTAGGGCCGGCCTCACGGCCAGAAGACCCCAGCTCCGCCAATCTTTTCATCGCATTCGAGCGGGGCCTCGATCGCCGGATCTTTCGTCGCATTCGTGCGGGACGAAGCCCATAGCCAGGACTGATCTTCTTTCCGCACGAATGCGATGAAAGATTTATTATGTCGTATTCGGGAAGCGCGAAGAAGGGGCCGAACGCCGCCAGGAAGGTCGATCCCCTGGTGCGGGACCTGCGGGGGTATCTGCTGACGGAACGTAAGCGCAGCCCGCTGACGGTTGAGGCGTACGAGCGCGATCTCAACGAGTTCGTCGATTTTCTGCGCGCATCGGAGACCGGGGTGTCGCTCAAACGGGTACAGGCGACGCATATTCGGCAGTACATCGCGCAGATGTTCGACGAGCGCGGGTACGACAGCCGGACGGTCTGCCGCAAGCTATCGTCGATTCGCGCGCTGTACCGGTTCCTCAAGATCACCGGCGTGCTCGAGAGCGACCCCGCCGCCGCGATTCCGGGCCCGTCCGTCGCCAAGAAGCGTCCGGCGCCGCTCAAGGTCGAAGAGGTCATGAAGCTCCTGCGAACCTCTCTGGCCGGTCGAAGCGATTCGGCGAAGCTTCGCGATACGGCGATCCTCGAGCTCTTTTATGCCAGCGGCATGCGGCGCGCCGAAGTCGCCGGCGTCCGCCTCGCCGACCTCGACCTTTCGGAGCGGACGATACGGGTCGTCGGCAAGGGCAGCAAGGAGCGGGTCGTCGTCATCAATCGCGCGGCCGCGGAGGCGATCGAGGCATATTTGCGCGTCCGACCCCGCAGCGCGGACCCGGCGCTCTTTCTTGGCCGCGGCGGCAAGGGGCTCACTCCGAAGCACGTCTGGCGAATATTCCGCACGATCTATAGCGTCAGCGGCATCCAAAAGCACGCAACCCCCCACACGCTGCGCCACTCGTTCGCGACGCATCTCGTCGAGAACGGCGTCGATCTGGAAACGGTGCGCGAGTTACTCGGGCACGAGAGCCTCGCAACGACCGGCGTTTATCTGCAGCTGGCGATGGGGCACAAACGGCGGGCGTACGACCAAGCGCACCCGCGCGATCGCATCGACCGCTAGCCTTCTTCTTCTCAAAGAAGTGGAGTACTCATACTATCCTTGGGAAAAGGGCCCACGTGGCCCACGTCCCGCATTATAACGAAACCTTCGCCTGCACCCCGACCGAGGCGCGCCGGGCGCGTAAGGCTGTCGCTCGATTCGCCGCAGCGTGGCTTCAGGGAGCGGATTCCATTGATTTTGAAATGGCGATCGGCGAGGCGCTCGCGAACGCGATCGAGCACGGAAAATGTTCGGTGATGACGGTGGACTGCGTCTACTCCCGACAGCGCCTCGTCGCGGAAATCGCGCAAAACGGTATCGGCTGGGTGCCGCCGCACGAGCGCCGCGCGCCCGCCTACGGTTCGTTACGCGGCTACGGCCTTTTCATCATGCACAACATGCTTGACCGGCTCGAGTATTACGAAAACGGCACACGCGTGCGGCTCGTCAAGCGCGCACCGCGGCGCGCTAATCGGGCGGTGGCGTCGCCTGCGCATCCGGCGTAATAATATTCTTTGGTAGCGCCGGCGCCGCACCGGTCGCAGGTTCGGCGCAGACGCGCTTTTGAACGCGATCGGTCGAGGCTGCGAGCACCGATCCTTTCTCGACAGCCGCATCGTGCTGATGGACGCCGAAGCTCAAAAACCCGGAGCGCGTTCCTCCGACGAACGTATGCACGAATTGCACGTGTATCGTATCGCCGCAGAAATTGACGATGTCGTCCATATCGAGCTCCAGCTCTTGAGACGTGCTCGTCTCGAACTGACGCTTCGTTTGATTGGTCTGGGTATCGTAATGCCCTTCGGCGAGATCTCCCGGCTTCGCGATCACGTAGCCGTCAACGATGACCGGCTGATCGACCGAAAACTTGACCTTGTGCTCTTCCTGTGACGCGCCTTGCGCGCCGACGCGCACGTCGCGGGTGACAAAAATCGGCACCGTCACGCCGCGCGGGACCGTTACCGTGTTTTGCTCGTCGGCGGATTGCGGAGGCGCGCTCGCGTCGGGAACCGGTGCGGCGGGTTCGCGCGGGGACACCTGCGCCCGCGCGGCGTACGCGGGAATCACGGCGATGCAAGCGGCGGCCGCAATCAAGACTGCGGGCGTCGCGCGATATTTCCTCATGCGTGACGGCTCCATACGCTGTTGAGCCCATCGTACGCCGGGCCGCTTTTCGCTTTGATTGAAATGCGCTAAAAATCTGACAGAGAAGGCTAGAAGTGAACGCTGACCGAGCCGGTCACTTGGAGCGGCTCCGTGACACCCAAGAAGCCCGTATTGTTGCCGTTGAACCAGAATGAGTAGGGGTATTGGAGCTGCGGCGGCGGACGCTGCGAGATCGAGTTGGGATAGAAGTTCCCCGCCGGGTACAGAAAGTTCGTGGGAAGCGACCCGTAGACGCAAACGTACGGGTTATCCCAGGCATAGCCGCGCTGCCCGCAGACGTCGAGAACGTTGGTGAAGTTGAGCCGCAGCGTCACGCGCGGGCTCACGTCGTAACTCATCGCCACGCCCATCTGCAGCTGCCACGGTTCCTTAAAGGATCCCAGATTGTCGTAACCGTTGCTGAACGGATCCGGGATAAAGAGCGGCAGGTTACCGAAGTCGTCGCAGGAAGCGGGGTCGGCGGTCTTTCCGTGCGCGGAGACCCAGGCGCGCGGCGGTGCGTAACACGACTGGGGGTTGAATCCCGGCCACGCCGTCGGCGCGCCGTACTCGGCGCCCGAGTTGAAGTTCCAGTAATTTGTCACGTTGAAGCGCTGGTGGCGATAGTTCACCAAAAGCGTGGCGACGTACGGCACCGCGTAACCGTTCGCCGCGGCAACCGGACCGGGAATCACGTCGTACGTCGGATACCACGCCGCCGGAGAGAACGTGTTCTGATACGGCTTGTTGTAATACGGATTCGTCACGACTCCCGGCTGCTTGCAATTATTCGTTCCCGCACCGCCGGCCGACTCGAAGAAGTAGCACGGATAACCGCCATGGCCTTTGAGATACGAATCGTACGACAGGATGTAGCCGTTGAGCTGATCGATGACGTTCTGATTCGTGTTGGTAAAGTCTTGATACTTGATTTGGCTGTGCGTGTAGGTAAAGGACAACTGACCGCTGATGCCGTCGCGCGAAAAATCTCCCTTTTGGAGCGCGAACTCCACACCGTCGCTCTGCTGGCTGCCGACGTTGAGCCCCGATTCCAGACCGCCTTGCGGATCGATGTAAAAGTTTTGCAGCTGATCGCGCGTCGCGCGGAAGAACGGGCTTAGCTTGAACGTCCAATCCGTGCCTTTGAACCGGTGCTCCCACGACAGGTCGTAGTTATAAGAGGTATCGGGTCGAATCAAGTGGTCCGGCGTATTGAAGCCGTAGCCGTAGAAGTGCGTGCCTAGGAATGAGGGCAGATCCTCTTTGATCGTGTTGTACTGAACCCAGGACGAATTCGGCGGCCGCGCGTACACGCCGGCCGATCCGCGCAAAACGTTATTCGGATCGAGCGTATACGTGAAACCGAAGCGCGGTTGGAAGCGTGCCGTCGTATACTGCCCGCCGCTGCTGTTCACGAGCGGTCCGTACGGCGATTGTGCCAGGGGCACCGTAGGCACGCCGTTGACCGTCGGACACGGGCCGATACCGTTGTTGGTGCGGTCGATCGGTTTGTTGTTGTTCACCCCCGGCGCGAAGCAAAACTCCGCGTTGTACGCATTGAACCAAAACTGACGCGCGGGGTTGTTCGGGCTCGTGTCGCCGAAGTAATAGCTGAAATCTTCGACCCGCAAACCGAGATTGATGTTGAGCCGATCGTCGGGTCGCCACTGATCGCTGATCGAGTAGCCGGTCAGCGCCGAGTGCACCTGGTTGAGCCCTTGATTGCCGCTTTCAAAGGTCTTGGTCACGAGCCACTGCGGATTGACGCCGGCCGCGCACGCCGGCAGCTTCGAATGCTTGCCGCACGAATAGGTCACCGGCGGCTCGGGGTTGCTCAGCGTTCCTTGCGTCTGATCGTAACACCCGATTTGAAGGCCGGTCGACGGATCGTAGCACTTGCCGTTGGTTCCCACATAACTGGTGATCGGCCAATCCGACGGGAAGTACGTCACGAAGTAACGCTGCAGCGCCGAATATGTATAGGCACCGCTGACGCTGAGCAGATGCTGCGAGCTGAGCTGGTTGACGTAGCTCAGGTTGAAACCATGCGTGTGATCCGGGAGAAAGTAGGGCAGCTCCCATCCGTAGAGCGGCTGAGCGTCGGAGTTGTAGCCGTTGATGAACCAGTTCGAATACGACATGTACCCGTAGATCCGCAGGTAGGACTGCGGCGTGAACTCGTGCTGGTACTGCAGCTTCTCAACCGAATATCCGTTGTCGTTCGGATCCCGGATGTTCTGGGGCAGCAGGCCTTGGAAATCGTGCGGCGGGCTCGATGGGAAGAAATATTTGTAGACGTCGTTCGGACGGAATGGCTGATATGCCGGTCCCCGGTATTGCAGCGAGTCATCCCACGTCAGCGGGCCATAGAGCGCGAAGAGCGTGTTCGCACCGAAATCGTTGGTCGAGCTGTAATATTGGTTGAGATTCTCGGTCGTCATCCAGAGCGCTTGAACGTCGTCCCGCAATCCGTTGCGCTGGGGAATCCCGAAATGCAGGTTTACGATCGTATCGCGCAGCGATTGCGTCGCGAGTGAATATCCGAGGCCGGTCGTGAAGAGCACCGGCGACGGCGCACCGGTATAAACGAAACCGTTGGAGTATTTCGTGCCCGTGCAAGTCGCGATGCCGCAGGTGTAGCCCGGCACGGGACTCGTCGGATAAAAGAACGAGTTGGGATACTGGGAGCCGTTTTGATTGTTGAGATAGTTGAAGGACTGATCGCTTCCGCCGATTCCAATGTAGTAGCTCAGCGAGCGGTCGGGCGTCGAGCCGCCGGCTTCGATCGATGCCTGGTGGTAGAACGCCGGATATCCCACCGAGGCATTAGCGTCGGCATAACCCGGAAACGTGCCGGTCTTGAGCACCTGATTGACGTAGCCCGAGATGCCTTGCGCATCGGAGCTGGCGGGCACGCCGCCGGTGTAGACTTGGACCTCTTGCGAGCCGAGACTGGAAAGCATCGTCTGCGGCGCGTTGTCGTACGCACGATTGACGGGAATGCCGTCGAGTTCGTAACCGACCTGATCGATGTCGCCGCCGCGCACGTGGACCGTTTGCCACCAGCCGACCTCGCCCGGATCGAGCAGCACGCCTGGAACCGAGGCAATTGCGCCGTACGCGTTGTTCAAACTTCCCGGACCGGCCACGCCGAGACGCGCTTGCTGACCTGCCGCGTTGACCGAATAAACGTCGCTCGTCGTGCCGGGCTTCACGAGCGCCGCCGCCGATTGCGCGGTAACGTGCGCGATCGTGCGTAGCGTCTTCGTCATCGCCGCGTTATACGTTTGAACTTGGTCGGCAACGACCGTTAGGCCGGGTTGCGTTACGGGATCGTAGCCTTCTCGTGTAAACGAGAGCGTGTACGTATCGGGTGCCAGCGATAGGAAACGGTACGTGCCGGTCGCGTCGGTCGTCGAGCTCGCGCGCTGCGACGGTGCGGTTGCAACGACGAGCACGCCGGCGAGCGGCGCGTGCGTCGCCGAGTCGACGACGCGGCCGGTGATGCCGCCGGTCGTTCCCCCTAAGGTCGCGACGGGCAACAGCGACGCAGCGATGAGCAGCGCGGGAAACGACTTGAGCAAACGCATAGTGGGATTTATCCCACTACCGGGCGCTTGCCCTCTGCCGGCTACTCGTCAATCCAGTCGCGGGTCAGGTAGAGCCAGAATGCCAGCCCGGCGTATTCGCCGTAACGCGCGAAGGCGCGCCGGATCGTCGAGTCCTTCGCCTGCTTCTTTCCGGCAAGCCGCCGGTATTTCGGGCGCGTCCAGGAATCGAGGACGAGCTGCCGGTGCCGCCCTAAGAGTTGCATCACGTGCGCCGCGCCGTATGGGCCGATTCCAGGCAAGGCCAGCAGCTTCTCCTCGACCGCGGCGTCGCTGAATCTCCGCAAGTCCAGCAACGCATCGAGGTCTTCTTCTTCCGAAGCTTGCGCACGGGCGATGGCGCGCACGTAGGCGCCCCGGTATCCCATCTTGGCGACGTCGCGGTACCAGGCGTCGGACGTTTGCGCGAGCTGCGCCGCTTCCGGAAAAGCGCCGGCGCCGAGATCGCTCAGCGCTGCGGTCATCCGCAGCGTTGCGGACCACGTGCAATTCGTCGTGCAAATCGTCTTGACGACGTCCTCGAAGACCGTTGGGCTCGCCAGCATCCGGCCCGCTCCGGATGCCGCCCACGCCAGCAGATCGTCGCCGGCAATGCGAGAGTAAAACGGCGACAAGTCGGCATCCAAGCGAAACATGCGCCGGATCGCCTTTTCGATGACTGCGGCGCTCCGCGCACTTGCGGTCGATGCCGTCTCGACGATCAGGCGGCTTGTGCGCTCACGCATCGTGACGTCGATGACGCGCCCGGCCGCGCGAAAGCGGCGCCCGTACACCAGCGGCGCCGGCTCGAGTCGCGCCGGCGGCAAACGCGCACATCCGTGCGAATGGACCGTGCGCGCAAAAGAAATCGGCTCGCCGCCCGCTCCGCGCAGCGGCAGCTCGCAAATCGTGCGCACGGACGCGTTTACGCTACGTAGGAAACGTTGACCGCAACGCCGGCGGCCGCGGCGCGCATGAGCACGCCGTAAACCTCTTCCAACTCGTCCTCGATGACGGTGATTTCACGCGCCGTCACGCGAAAACGCGCGCCGTGCATCCAGAGAATGCTGCGCGCGCGCTCGAGGGCGCTGCGAAGCCGTTCGGGAGTCGCTTCCAAGACCGGCCAATCCAGGTCGCCTTGCGCCGGCACGACGCGCCAGCCGGGACCCGAGACGAGCGACACTTCATCTTGCGAGCCAAGCGCATGGGGCACCGCGCCGAGCACGTCGATTGCCTCCCGGTCCGCAAGCGACAGCGGCAGATCGAGCTCCCCCAGCCGTAGGATATAGTGGAAAAACGAGGGGCTGCCTACTGTATAAGCGCCAGCCGGCGAGGCGATACTGACCGTCATGCGCCTTAGTTCGCGGGGATCAACCCGAGTTCTTTGACGGCGTCCCGCTCCTTGCGCAGCTCGTCGAGCGTAGCCGCCAGCTTGCCGCGCCCGAAAGCGTCATGTTCGATGCCGTCGACGATGCGCGAGACCCCCTGTTCGGTGCGCGAAGGGAACGAGAAAATCAATCCCGGATCGACGCCGTACTCACCGTGCGAGCACCGTCCGACGGAATAGAAGTCTCCCGGCGGCGTGTCGTGTGTCAAATTGTAGACGCCGACGATTGCGGCGTTGGCGGCGGAGGCCGCGGAGGAGGCTCCGCGCGTCTTAATCACTTCCGCCCCACGGTTTTGGACGATGCTCAAAAAATCGTTCTCGAGCCACGCGCGGTCCGCAATGGCTTCGTGAGCCGCGCTGCCGCGAATGCGGGCATGCGCGAAATCGGGATATTGCGTGGTGGAGTGGTTGCCCCAGATTCCGACCTGCGCGATCTCGGTAACGTCCGCTCCGGACTTGCGTGCCAGCTGCGCCCGGGCCCGAAGCTCGTCGAGCGTCGTCATCGCAAAGAACCGGTCATTCGGAATTCGCGGCGCGTTGTTCATCGCAATCAAACAGTTCGTATTGGCGGGATTGCCGACGACGAAGACTTGCACGTCCTGTGCGGCATGGGCATCGATCGCGCGCCCTTGCTCGGTAAAGATTTGCCCGTTGACGCGTAACAGATCGGAGCGCTCCATGCCGGCTTTGCGTGGAACCGCGCCGACCAAGACCGCCCAGTTCACGTCGCGCATCGCTGCGTTCACGTCCGAACTGCAGCGCACCGCCTTGAGCAGCGGAAAGGCGCAATCCTCGAGTTCCATGGCGACCCCGCCGAGCGCGCCGAGGGCGGCTTCCAGCTCGAGCAGCTGCAGCTCTACCTCCGTCTCCGGTCCGAACATTTGACCGGACGCGATCCGAAATATCAGCGCATAACCGATCTGCCCGGCCGCACCGGTGACCGCTACCTTAATCCGTTTCTTCACGAGAGCCCCCGTTTCGTCGGCAGAAGTGTCGCTCATGCAAGGCGAAGGCACGGACGCCAATGACCGAGCTCGGCGTCATGGGTTTTACCGGTGCGGACCAGCCCGATGCGTCCGTTTACAACACCTGCATTCGGTGCGGCCTCTGCTTGCCGTCATGCCCGACTTACCTCGAGACTATGACAGAAACGTCCGGTCCGCGCGGCCGCATTAGTCTCATCAAGGCGGTCGCCGAGTCGCAACTCGATCTGCGCAGCCCCGGCTTCGTCGAGCAGATGTGGCAGTGCCTTGACTGTCGCGCTTGCGAGGCGGTCTGTCCCTCGGGCGTGCATTACGGTCAGCTCGTCGAAACCGCGCGCGTGCAGATTCGGCGCGCCGTCGCTCCAACGCAAGCGCCTTGGTCAGAGCGTTTACAAAAATTCATGCTGCAAACGCTCTTCGCGCGCCTCGACCTGTTGCGCGCCGCTGCGGCGCTGTTGCGTTTCGCGCAGCAAACGCGGCTCACGGCGCTTGCCGGCCTCTTCGGCGCCGCTCGGGCAGCGCAGTTGGCCCCGGATATTTCGCGCCAGTTTTTCGAACCCCGCGACCAGCGCTACATAGCGAAGGACCCTCAGGGTACGGCGTTTTTACACACCGGCTGTATTATGCAGGTTGCCTTCGCGAACGTACACCGGGCGACGGTCCGGATGCTCGTGCGCGGCGGCCTGAGCGTCGTCGTACCGAGCGGGCAAGGCTGCTGCGGCGCGATCGCCCTTCATGCGGGCGAAATCGATTTTACGCGCGCGCTCGCCAAACGTAACATCGAGGCCTTCGAACGCAGCGGCGCGGACGTGTACGTCGTCAATGCTGCAGGTTGCGGCAGCGCACTCAAAGAGTACGCGGAACTCTTCGCGCTCGACGAGGCCTGGGCGAGGCGCGCCGCGCACTTTTCGGAGCGCGTTCGCGACGTCACCGAAGTGCTCGACGCGCTCGACCTACCCGCACCCGAACGTGAGCTCAACGCGATCGCGACGTATCAAGAGCCGTGTCATCTGGTCCACGCGCAGCGCGTTACGGGCTCGCCGCGGCGATTGCTTGCGAAGATTCCGCAGTTACAGCTGGTTGAGATGGACGAAAGCACCGTCTGCTGTGGAAGCGCCGGGATTTACAACTTAACGCAGCCCGAAATGGCCTCGCGTTTACAGCGGCGCAAAGTCGACGCGGTCATTCGTTCGGGAGCGGGCGTCGTCGCGACGGCGAACCCGGGCTGCGCACTTCAGGTCTCGGCGGGTTTGCGAGCCGCGGGCTATCGCGCCGAGGTCAGACACGTCGTCGAACTGCTCGACGACGCTTACGCACGTGACGCCTAGAGCGACGCGGTAACCCGATTTCGCTCGGCGTGCGCGTCTTCCAACGAATGGTAGACGGCAAAGACGGCGATGAGCCCGGTGATATTGAGCAGCCGTGAAATGGGCCCCTCGCTGACGACGAGCTGGAAAGAGCCGCCGCGCTCCGCCGCGCGCCGGTGAGCGCCGATCAAGACGCCGAGCCCCGTCGAATCGAGAAACTCGAGCTGCGTCAGATCGACGGTCAAATGCTGGCCGCCCTTCTCCGTCGCCTCGGCAAGCGCGGCGCGAACCGTGGGTGCGGTCGCCAGATCGAGGCTGCCTCGCAGCTTGAAGACCAGCGTTTCGCCGCCGTTCTCGGTTTTGAGGTCAATGCTTAATTCATCGTGCGTCATCTTCGCCGCCGTCCTTTCGAGTCTCGGTACCGCTTGGCCTTGAACGGCTCGTTCCCGGATCGACGAAGGCTCCCGCATCGTCGTCCCAGCGCGCAATGCTGTCTGAAGCGAGATGCACGCCACCGATCCAACGATCGATCGGATGCTCGTCAAGCCAATCCGCATCACCGGCGATCACGCGCCGCCCGAGTGCGGTCGGCACGAGCGTGCCCTCTTCTTCTTCCAAGAGAGCGCTTTCCGCCGCGCTCAAATCCTCGAGCATCTTTTCAAAGACGCGTTCGGCCAAGAAGTACGCTTCTTCGCGCGATTGCGCACGCGCGTACAGCTCTTCGGCCCGTGCTGGACCCTGCGCCGCGGCAAACAAAGCCTGGCGCTGCGATCGTGAAAGGCCATCACGAACCCACGGATACTCCTCGCAGAGCCGGCGCATCGCGGCACGCAGGAACGGCAATCCGATTGCGTCTTCGCCGGCAGCGGCTTGGAGATCGGCAGGCGAGCCCGAGGTGAAACGCTCCCACGTGCGGCGCGCAGATTTAAAGATCGCAGGCGTTGCGTTGCGGCGTCTCGGGAGCAGCGGGAAAATCTCGTCGACCGTCATTCCGGCGAGATAGTGATCGGTCTGCACGACCGAAACGCGCCCCGGTTCGAGATCGAGCTCGTCGAGCGCAGTCAGCGCTTGGAGCAACTGAAGCTGGTCGTAGAGATCGTGTTCGAACCACAGCACGACTTCATCGAAATCATCGGCGCGCCGAACGAGGGCGTCGCGGCGTTGAAAGTCGTGGATCAGTTTGATGGGGTTACCGTAGCCGCGCTCTGCCAAATACTGCGCGCGCAGCGCACTGGTAGCTTCCAGCGATAATCCGGCCGGAACGGGGCCCTCGTTGAGCGAGTCCCGCCACGCTACGTGCGTGCCGAGGATCCCGGCCTTCTTGAGCAGATAGAGCGCTCCGTCACCGTTGGTGATGTGGAGCGTCGCCGCCGATCGCGCCGTCAGAGCGCTCCGATTCCGTCAGGCGTACCCCAACCGACGCATTCGTTATATTGCCCGTAGCTATAGCCCGCGTAGCATCGTCCAACTGGAGTGTACAGATG
>JAMXLK010000018.1 GCA_024281075.1 Vulcanimicrobiia bacterium | reverse complement strand
CCGCCGAGCTCGTCGAGGCGCTCGTACGTCATCCCGCAGTGCCATGGCGAAAGTCCGCGGCATTCATCCCACGCCATCCGCGGAGTATATTCGGGCCAGTCGCGTCCCAGACGGCGTGCGAGCGCGGTGATGATAAGGATATCGTCGCGTGCCTCGCCGGGCGGATCGAGCGCCTTACGACACCGCTGCACGCGGCGCTCGCTATTCGTGACGGTGCCCTCCGACTCGCACCAGCTCGCCGACGCCGGAAAGACGACGTCGGCGAGTTCGCCGGTCTTCGTCAAGAAAATATCCTGCACGATCAAATGCTTTAAGCCGCGCAGCAAGTGTACTGCGTGCTCTTGGTCGGCCTCGGACTGTGCCGGATTCTCGCCGACTATGTAGAGCGTATCGAGCTCGCCGCGCTCCATCGCGGCGAACATGTCGGTCAGATTCCAGCCGCGTTTGCGCGGCAGCGTCACGCCCCACGCGCGCTCGAACTTCGCGATGCTCTCCGGATCCTCGACGTCTTGTCCTGCCGGGAATTTATTGGGGATCGCGCCCATGTCGCCGCCGCCCTGGACGTTATTTTGCCCGCGCAGCGGATTCAGCCCCGATCCGTAACGTCCGACGTGTCCGCATAGCAATGCGAGGTTAATAAGCGCGCGGACGTTGTCGACGGCGTTATGGTGCTCGGTGATTCCCAACGTCCAGCAGAGTTTGGCCCGCGGTGCCCGCGCATAGGCGTGGGCGAGTTCTGCAATGAGTGCGGCGGGAACGCCCGTCGTTTTCGCTGCGTACTCAAGCGTATACGGTTCGACGGCCGCGCGGTAGGCATCGAAGCCGGTCGTCGCGTGTGCGATGAATTCGCGATGCTCCAAACCCGCGGACAGAATTTCGCGGCCGATCGCATTAGCGAGCGCGATGTCCGAGCCGACGTCCAGACCGAGCCATCCGTCGGCCCACTGTGCGCTCGACGTGCGACGCGGGTCGACGACGTAGAGTTTGGCGCCGTTGCGAATGCCCCGCAGGACGTGATGAAAGAAGATCGGGTGCGTGTCGCGCGCATTCGATCCCCAGAGCAGAATTAGGTCGGTCCGCTCGAACTCCTCATAGGAGCTCGTGCCGCCGCCCGCTCCGAATACCGCCGTCAGACCGACGACGCTCGGGGCGTGTCAAGTCCGGTTGCAGCTGTCGATATTGTTGCTGCCGATGGCCGAACGCGCGAACTTCTGTGCGATATAGTTCATTTCGTTCGTCGCCTTCGAGCAGCTGAACATTCCGAACGTCCGCGTGCCGTCCCGGTCGCGCGCGTCGCTCAATGCGGCCGCGGCGCGATCGAGTGCCTCGTCCCAGGATGCGCGTCGTAGGCTTTGGCCGTCGCGCACGAGCGGATGCGTCAACCGAAGATAGGGTTTACTCACGCCGCATAATTCGAGCGCGGGTTCGCAGCCCCCCACCGCGTGGGTATGACGTGAACAGATGTCGGGGGGTTGCTCGACCTTTGGCCAGAGGAGCTTGGACGCGGCGAACGCAAGAACCGGCCCTCGACCTCGAAAGGAGGCACGGCAGGTGGATCTTTCCGCGACTACCGTCTATGCCGACGGCCGGTTCCAGCGCTACGACGAGGCAAAGGTTGGCCTTCTCACCCACGGGCTTCAATACGGAACGGGATGCTTCGAAGGGATCCGAGGCTATTGGTCGCCGGAGGAACGCGAGCTTTTCCTCATCCTGCTGCGCGATCATTTCGAGCGGCTCACGACCTCCGCGAAAATTCTGACCATGGAGCTTCCACACACCGTGGACGAGCTCGCCGAAATTACAGTCGAACTCTGCTTACGAAATCGCTATGAGACCCACGTCTACGTGCGGCCATTTTGTTACAAGGCCGCCGAAGACGTCGGCGTGCGGCTTCACAACGTGCCCGATGCGTTTGCAATCGTTCCCATCCCCTTCGTGCACTACATCGATCCCAATCGCGCCCTCGACGTCTGCGTCAGCTCGTGGCGGCGCGCCGACGATACGATGGCGCCGCCTCGGGCGAAGATCACCGGCTTATACGTCAACTCGGCGCTTGCGAAGAGTGAGGCGGTTCAGAACGGGTACGACGAAGCGATCCTGCTCTCGCACGACGGACACGTTGCGGAAGGATCTGCGGAGAATATCTTTTTGATTCGGCGCGGGGTGCTCTACACGCCGGATCCGTCGCAAAACGTCCTCGAAGGCGTTACGCGCCGCGCCATTATGGATATCGCGCGCGAGGAGCTCGGCGTGGCGACCGTGGAGCGATCGATCGATCGCGGCGAGCTTTACGCCGCCGATGAAGCGTTTTTCACCGGCACGGCCGTTGGAATCTGTCCGATCGGATCGATCGATCGCCGGCGAATCGGCGACGGCGGGGCCGGTCCAATCACGCAACAGTTGCGGACGTTCTACGACCGCATCGTCATGGGAGAGGAACCGCGTTACGAGTCGTGGCTGACGCGAACGTACGCCGGAGCAAAAGTCAGCGCGTAAGCGGTTAGGGCGAAGCCTGTGGCGCGGGCTCGTCGTCGACGTTGTCGGCGGAAGCGCCGCTCGATGCGTCGCCTTGCGCGGAGCTCGGTAAACTCGTTTCGGCTGCCGGCTGATTGCCGCCGCTCCAGTAGCCCGCATCCGGCGAAGCGCCGGTCGTCTGCTGCGGACTGCCGGCGGTTTGGCGCCACTGCGCAAATCGAATCTCACCGGTATAGGTAATGCGAGAAACAGCATGGATGAAGGAGCGTCCGAGATCGGCGGATGGCAGCGACGTCGTCATGACGGCGATGACGTACGGTGCCTCATCGGCAAAAACGATTCCGGCGTCGTTAAGCGTGTCGTTGAGCGAACCCGTCTTGTGGGCGATCGGTATGTCGGGCGGCAGCGGCTCGGGCAAGAGCGTGTTGATGCGGTCGGCTTCCAAAATCGCAATCATCTCGTTGGAAGACCATTCGTCGATCAACTTGTGCTTCGCCATCAACGTCAGCAATCGTACGAGGTCGGCGGGCGACGTGCGCAACGCCCGGCGGATCGACCATCCGTCGGTGCGCACGTCTGCAGCGAGATGCGTGCGGTCGAGGCCGAGCTCTTCCATGCGTTCGTTGATGTTCTGCCGGCCCACAAGCCGAATCAGCATGTTGGTGGCGGTATTATCGCTCACGTCGATCATCTTCTCGAGCAGATCTGACACGGGGTACGTCGTGCCCGCGGGCGCATCGCAGAGCTCGCCCGAGCCGTAATCCTTGTCGGTGGCGGTGAGCGTCACGCGATGCTGCAGATCGAAATGGCCCGCTTCGAGCTGCGCAAAAACCTCGACCATGACGGGCAATTTGATGGTGGAAGCGGCCGGCATGCTCTTCCCGGCGTTGAACCCCGCATTGTAACCGGTCTGAAGATCGAGAACGTCGAGCGCAATCGCCGCAGGAACGCGGCTTGCGAGCGATCGGAGCTGATGGTTGAGAGTTGCGAGCGGCGGGGGAAGATATGCTCGTGCCGGTGCAACCGACGTGAAACCTGCCAATACAGCGAACGCCACGATTGACGTCGCACGTCGCAACATGGCGGACAATTCGATTGAGATACTGCACCCCTCCTGCTTCGAGCGTGTCGCGCGCGGGGCTCGCTTGCCCGTGTGGGGAACGGGCTTCGCGTGAGAGGAACGCGGCGCAATCCATGGCGATGGCTGACCGATGGACGCGTAACGTACGCGCTCAAGATCCTCATGATCTTAGTGCTGGCGTTCTACGTCGGAGAGTTCGCCGTGCAGATTCTGACGCGCATCGCAGGCGTCGTCTACATTCTCGTCGGCGCCATCTTTTTGGCGTATCTGATCTATCCTGCGATTGCGTGGCTGAGGCGCCGCATGCCGCTGGTGCTCGCGATCGTGCTGGTCTATCTGACGATTATCGGGGCGTTCATCTTGCTCGCGTTTTTTATCGTGCCGCACATTATGGACGATATCGAGCTCCTGGTACGCCGCTATCCGGATCTCGTCGCGCGTCTCCATTCAATTGTTTACAATCCAAAGGATCCGCTGACGTCACGACTCCCGGGCTGGATGCAGAACCAAATCGCGGCTATACCGGACGAGGTCGCCACATGGATTCGCGTGCGGGGACTGCAGGTTTTCGGGCACTTCGCGACGCTGCTCGCCGGGACGATCGCGATCGTCGCGGTCTTCGTCGTCGTGCCATTCGTCACGGCGTATCTCTTGTTGGACTTGGACCATATGAAGCGCGCGCTCGCGGCGATCGTTCCGGAAGATCGGTGGCGCGCTACGATGCAGCTGCTATCCGAATTCGACGACGTGATCGGCGGTTTTATCCGCGGACAGCTGCTCGTCGCGTCGATGATCGGCGTTCTCATTACGATCGCGTTGATCGTGATTCACGTTCCCTATCCGTACTTGTTCGGTCTGCTCGCCGGACTCGGCGACCTAATTCCCTACGTCGGCGCCGCCGCTGCATTCTTTCCCGCCTTTATCGCGGCGATTTTGACCAACGGCTGGGGAAGCGGCCTGCTCGTCGCGCTGGCCTTCGTCGTGATCTATGAGGCCGAGGGCCACTTTATCGCGCCGAACGTAGTCGGCAAACAGGTCAAGCTGAGCGCTTTCGTCGTGATCGTCGCGCTGCTGATCGGCGCCGAAGTCGCGGGCCTCTTCGGAATGCTCGTGGCGGTACCCATCGCGGGTGTGCTGCGCGTCATCGCAACGCGGGTGGTCGACGCCGCGAAATCGAAGCCGCCTTCGTGAGCACCATCGTCTCTCCGGTGCGGCGCGTTGATATCGTCGGCGTGCCGATGGACTTGGGCGCGAGTCGCCGCGGCGTCGACATGGGACCCTCCGCGGTACGATATGCAAAGCTGCACGATTCTCTGCGCAAGCTGCGGATCGAATCGATCGTCGACCGCGGCAACCTTGCGGTTCCAATCCGCGAGTCGGCGGACGCCGACGATTCATCGGCAAAATTTCTGACGGTCATCAACGGCGTCTGCAACGATTTGGCGCTCATCGTGGACGACGCAGTGCGCGCCGGCGGACTTCCGATCGTGCTCGGCGGCGACCACTCCATCGCGGTCGGCACCCTCGACGGCCTGACCCGCGCGCGCGGCGAGGCGCCCGGGCTGGTCTGGATCGATGCGCATGCCGACATTAACAGTCCGGGCAGCTCGCCGACCGGAAACGTGCACGGGATGCCGCTCTACTTTGCATTGAATAAAGGTTTTGCGATCGCGGATCGTACCGTGCAAATCGGGTTGCGTGACGTGGACGTCAGTGAAAAGGAAATGCTGCGCCAGTTCAACGTCCAAACGTTTACGATGAGCGACGTCGATAAGCGCGGCATGGTGCACGTTATGGAAGAGGCGCTTGCAATCGCGGGCGGACACGGACGCCCGATTCACGTCTCCTTCGACATGGACGCTATCGACCCGAGCGAGGCGCCGGGCACCGGGACACCCGTCAAGGGTGGGCTGAGCTATCGAGAGGCGCATCTCGTCATGGAGATGCTGTACGAAAGCGGTCAGCTCGGCTCGATCGAAATTGTAGAAATCAATCCGATTCTCGACCACCGCAACCAAACCGCGGCACTCGCGGTCGGCCTCATTTGCTCGGCGCTCGGTAAGTCGATCCTGTAGCCACGCGTCATTCTGAGTAGCGTTCCCAACGCTTCACCGGCCAGGACGTTCCAACTCGGACACATTCCTCGCGCGACCTCCTGTCGCACTCCTATCGACTGCCTCGCGCCTCTCGCAATCCTGCTGCGGCGCTCGGTCAGACGGTCCTCGTTTGGAACGCCCTAGCCGCTGGCGCGCGTTCGCCGTAGATCTGACCGCGGCTTGTCTACGAGAGCCGATGATCAAGCACGCGGCGGGTGCAGGTTATGCCGACGAAAGAACGTGCCAAGTATTTCCTTTTCGCCGGGCGATCGGATGAAGCGCAGATTCCCGATGAGGTTGTTTTCGGAGAGTTCAACATGCATACTGTGCCGAATTTCCAGCCGATCGCCCTGGCTGATAAGCACGTCTATAAACACGATTTCCGAGGGTGCCGCGCCATCGTCGATTTGGTGGGAGAACTCTAACGCATCGAGGTTTTGGCGTCCCCATTCCGAGACTTTACGAAAACTATCGACAATGGCCGACGCGCCACGAATTACCTCATGGTCGCGTTGATACGTCGCGTCAGGCTCGATGAGACGTAGCGCTGTCTCGTAATCGTCCCGGTCAAGCGCCTCGGCAAAGGAATGAACGATTTGCACTTTGCTGCGTTCGCTTCCGACGCAGCACGAACCTTACCGTAGGCGCGCCGACGAAGGCGAATCGCTACAGCTTGATCGTGGCGCGGCCTTCGCAGGCAACGCCGCCGCCGCAGACTGCCGGATCCCAACTCGCGTCGGCCAACAGCGTACGGATGCGGTTTTCGATCTGCGGATCGATCGCCGGATCGAAGAAGACGCTCTCCGTGCGGCCGTCTTCGCCGACCATCACCAGAACGGTGACGTGTGTGCCCAGCGCATCGAGCTGCTTGCGCACGTTCGGATCGAGCACCGGATCTGGCTGCTCCGCGCCGAACGGCAGATAGCCGCTGACTTGATGGTGTCCGACGCTTGCAACCGCGCGCGCCAAAGGCGACGGCGTCACGTTCGGTGCCGCATTACTTTCGGTCGTTCCGGTTCCGGCTCGCTGGACCGCGCCCGCAGACGGAGCGGACGGTGCATTCGACGCGACGACCGGTGTCGGTGATGCATGCCGGCGCGGTACTGCGGCGACGACGTGCACGTGATTGGCGAAGTTGATCGCCGGTTTGACGTCGACGTGCGGCGCGACGGCCCGCGGCGGCGGCGCGGGAGCGCGCGGCGGGACGAGTTCGATGTGCAGAATGTGCTTAAAACTGATGGTCTCAACCGGCGTCACCGTCGAGGCGGTCCAGGCGAGCGCCGGAATGGCGAGCGCAACGGCAACGTGAATCGCCACGGAGGCAACCGTGGCTCC
>JAMXLK010000017.1 GCA_024281075.1 Vulcanimicrobiia bacterium | reverse complement strand
CTGCAATGCTCGCTCCATTGGGCATCGAAGGCATGCAGCTCGACGGCGGTCGGTTGGCGCCCGAGCCGCTCGGCGATCCGCTGCAGCTCGTCGTCCCGCAGCGCGACGTTCGGAGCTCCGCGGAGCTCGTTAACCAAATGCCGCTCCCTGTGGGACGGGCACCGGTTGCTGGAGCGACGCGTCGGCGTGCAGCACGTTGGAGCGCGCGTTGGCCTGCATTAACAGCGTCCTGCCGTACAACACCGTGTCTTCGAGCCCGAGCAGTTTTGCGCATTCCATCGCTAACCGTTGCGGTTCCATCGTTCCATCGAGCACGGGCGCAGCCGAAATCGAGTCGAGCATTGAGCGCAGCAGATCGTTCTCCCCGACGGCGACGAGGATCAGGCGCGCAAAACTCGCTTCGAGCTGTTGCGCGAGCTGCATCACGAAAGCCGGCGTAGCCGAGGCGCTCGCCACGTGCCGCACGGTCGGGAGACCGAGTTGTCCGAGAACGCGCACCATTTCGTTGGCACGTTCGATCTCACCGGCAGAATCGGCGATAACCGCCGCCATCCCCGATCGCATGAGCGGAAAGCTTCCCACCATATCGGCGACGCGTTCGTACGACGCTTTTACCGCTTCGAGGGCCGCATCGTCAACGGCTTGCAGATTGCGGTAGATCTGCTTGTCGAGCATCAGTTCCTCGCGACCCTGAGGCCAAATTCGCCACGAATCGTTGTCGATGACGTCGGCGATAACGAGCTGTCCTTCGTTCTCGCCGGCTGTAAGCCGTCCGAACTCTATTTTAAGGTCGACCAAGAGCACGTCGCGGCGCCGCCACGCGTGTGAGAGTATGTCGAACGTCAAGCGCGCGAGCTCCGTCATGATCCCGACTTCTTGAGGCGACGCAATCTCGCGCGCAATGATCTGGTCGGGCGTGATCAGCGGATCGTGCGCGGCATCGTCCTTAAAGAAGAATTCGATCACGCGCGGTACGAGCAGCGTACCACGCTGCAAACTCGGGTTACGCTTGATGAACGATCCGGCAGCGACACCACGCGTGACGACCTCGAGCGGGATCATCGTGCAGCGGCGGACGACCATCTCGTTGGCATCGTCGTCTTCCCCGCCGCTGAGGTAATGCGTCGGCAAGCCACACAGGTTGAGCAATCGAAAAACGCGCGCGGTAGTCTGCGCCGCAAGCCGGCCTTTGCCCGTAATGACGTGGCGGCGCGCGCCGTCGCCGGCGGAGATATTGTCGGTTTGTGCGACCACGAGCTGCTGCGGTTGGCCGGGATTTTCGTAGAGGATCTTGGTCTTCCCGCGCGCGACTTCCGTGCCCTTATTCATCGTACGTTCCTAGACGCGCACTTCGATTTGGCGCGGGAACGGTTGCATGGATTCGATGCGATCGGCGAGCAGCCGCGCACGCTGCGGCGCCGTGCCGACGTGGATGCTGGGATCGAGCATTCGACGAATTTCGGCAGGGTCGATAAGCGACGTGAGCTCCGATTCCTCGCTGAGCACGCGCGAGAGCGGATTATCCTCGCCTCGGCCGACGGCCGCCCATGCCTCCATCGATGCATCGCGGAGCAGTTCGTGGAGCCGCTGGCGGTCCCCGCCGGCGCGCGCGGCCTCGAGCATGACGCTCTGCGTGCCGGCGAACGGCGCGTAGGTTCGCACGTTGGCCGCGATGCGGCGTTCGTCAACCCTCAATCCCTCGACCACCGTCCGAGCGAGCGTTACGATCTCGTCGACGCACAGCAACGCTTCGGGTAGAACGATGCGGCGGTTCGCGCTGTCGTCCAGCGTTCGTTCGAGAAAGTTCGTCGCAGCATTTTGCCATGCGACCTCTGCATATGCCGGCAGCAAGCGCGCGAGCGAGCCGATTCGTTCGCAGAGAATGGGATTCTGTTTAAACGGCATCGCGGAACTGCCGACCTGCCGCGCGCCGAACGGTTCGCCGAGTTCGCCGAATCCGGGGCTTGCGAGCACCCGGACGTCGGCAGCAAACTTTGAAAGCGACGCGCCGAGCCCGGCCAACGCGGAGAGCAAGAGATAGTCGAGCTTGCGCGGGTACGTTTGCGTGCTAATCTCGCGCGCGAGCAACCCGAAACGTTCCAGCACGTAGGCCTCGATCTCCGCCGAGCGTCCCGAGTGATCGAGCAAGCGCTCGTAGGAAGCGGCGGTTCCAACGGCGCCACGCAAACCTTTGGTCGTCAAATTGGCGAAAACAAAACGCAGCTGCTCGTCGTCGACGAGCAGGTCTTGCGCGTACGACGCAAGGCGGTAACCGAGCGTCGTGGGTTCTGCAGGCTGCAAATGCGTATATGCCATGCACACGACGTCGGCATACCGGCGTATCTTTGCAGCGAATGCCGCCAGGAGTTCGAAGAGATTGTCGCCGATCAGCGAGAGCGCGAGCCGCAGACGGTACGTCTCCACGGTATCCTCAACGTCCATCGAGGTCGCGCCGAGATGGATTTTACCGCCGCCGTGCTGCGCCTGGCGTGCGAAGACGCGAATCTCCGCCATGAGATCGTGGTGGATCTCACGCTCGACCTCGATGGCCGCTTCGACGTCGATTTCGCTCGCGTGCGCGCGGAGATCCTCAACCTCGCTCTTCTCGAGCAGTCCGAAAGACGATTGCGCTTCGGCGAGCGCGACCCAGACCGCTCGCCAGAGGCGTCGCCGCATTTTCTCGGAAAAAAGCGAACGAAGCGACGCGCGTCCGTACCGCCACGAGAACGGCGACGCATAAGTTTCGTAATCCATCGAGCACGCTGCCCTTCGCCCCGCGGGAAGGGCCGGCCTCGTCACCGTACAGCACGACTTGCAATGAAGGGAGTCACGGCCGCGCTGCTCGCTTTGGCCGCGGGCCTTACCGGCTGTACGAAGAGCGGTTTCTCGACCGCGCAACGGCACGTATGGACGCAGCCCGGCGTATTGCGTGTGGCGGTCAGCGAGGAGCCCAAGAATCTCAATCCGCTTCTGGCCGGCACGACGGTCGAAATCTTCATCGACCGCCTCATGTTCGAACCGCTGCTCTCGGCCGATCCGGCAGGAAATGCCGTGCCGATGCTCGCTGCTGCGGTGCCGACGCAGTCGAATGGCGGAATCAGCTCCGACGGGTTGACGATACGCTACCGGTTGCGTAACGACGCCGTCTGGAGCGACGGCGTTGCCGTCACCGCGCGGGACGTGATTTGGTCGTGGCAAGCAATTGAGAATACGAACAACGACGTCGTATCGCGTCACGGATACGATGACGTCCGATCGATTGACGCACCCGACCGTTTTACGATGGTCGTGCATCTGAAGCGGCGATTCGCGCCGTTCGTGAATACCTTTTTTGCCGAAAGCGATCAGCCGTACGAGATCCTGCCGGCGCACGCGCTCGCGCAATATCCCGACGTTAATCGCGTACCCTTCGACGCGGCGCCATCGGTTTCGGATGGCCCGTTCCGCTTCGTGCGGTGGCAGCGCGGCGACCGCGTCGTGCTCGACGCAAATCCAAGGTTCTTCCGCGGAGCGCCCGGCTTACGGCGCGTCGAAATTCGTTTCGTCGCCAATGAGGATTCGGCGGTCAACCTGCTCGCTACGCACGCCATCGACTACATCCAACAACCGTCGATTCAGACCTATCCGCGGCTGCGTGCGCTTCCCGACGCGCGCATTCGATGGGTTAACGTCAACGGCTTCGAGGGCGTGGAACTCAACTGCTCGCACCCCGCCTTGCGCGACGCGCGAGTGCGAACCGCAATCGCGGCGGCGATTGACAAGGAGGCTCTGACCAGGCAACTGACGTACGGTCAGGAGACCACTGCAATCGAGGATTTGCCAAACTGGATCTGGGCGTTCGATCCCGCGGTGCGGCCGGTCTCCTTCGATCCTTCCGCTGCGCGCGCGCTGCTGGCGCGAGCCGGCTGGATCGCGGGCAACGACGGCATCGCGCGTAAGAACGGACGGCCGCTCGAACTGATGCTCGCGACCGATACGGCAACGGCGACGCATCGGTCGGAGAGCGTGCTGATCCAAGCGGCCTTACGGCGGATCGGCATCAGCGTGAGCCTCAAATACTATCCGCTCGATATTCTGTACGCACCGCAAGGCATGGGCGGCATCCAACACGGCGGACGATTCGATTTGCTCGTTTACGGCTGGTACGCAGGAATCGATCCCGACAACTCGTCGCAGCTGACTTGCGACAATTTTCCACCGCACGGTTATAACGATCCGCGTTACTGCAGTGCAGCAATGGACGCCGCGCAAACGGTCGCGCTAACGAACTACGATCGGGTCACACGCAAACGGGCGTATTCGCAAATCGAACACCTTCTCGCCGCTGACAATCCCATGGTCTTTTTCTGGTGGCAGCGGCAGCAAGAAGCCATCTCCGTTGATTTTCGCGGCTTTGCGCCGAACCCGGTCGTCGAATCGTGGAATGCGTGGCAGTGGAAGATCTAAGTTAGCGTCGCGAGAGACCCGACAGCTCCACCGTAAGGCGATCCACGAAAGCGCGCTGCTCGTGCGGATCGTTGCCGGCGCGTCCGGTGACGACGGCTTCAATGCCGCGTACGGCACGCTCGTAACCGATGCGGGCTCGCCGTTCCCCGGTGCGCCGCGCAATCGGCCGGAGTACCCATTCGCGCCAGCGGTGGCGCGAAGGCAACTCTCCGCCCGAACGCGCGAGCTCCCAAAGACAGAGACATTCGGTAGCCAATGCCGACAATAAGGGAACGGCGGCGTTGCG
>JAMXLK010000016.1 GCA_024281075.1 Vulcanimicrobiia bacterium | reverse complement strand
CTCCGGCGCGTGCAGCTGTGCTTCGCGCGCGAGGCGGGTGCGCAGCGACTCGTCGTACTGCGGCGCGAGCGCAACCCCCCCGATGAGTGCCCGAATGTAAAAACCGGTGCCCCCGGCAACGATGGCGCGCTTACCGCGCGCGCGTATATCGCTCAGCACCGCAATCGCATCTTGCGCATATTGCGCGGCCGAGTAGCGGCTCGTCGGGTCGAGGAAACCGATGAGATGATGCGTGATCTCGGCCATTTGTTCGACCGAAGGCGCCGCCGTTCCGATCGGCATTCCGGCGTAAATCTGACGCGAATCCGCGCCGATGATTTCCGCGTCGAATTCGCGTGCCAGCTCGATGGCAAGCTCCGTCTTACCGCTCGCGGTCGGTCCGGCGACGATCAACACTGACGAATCGTCAGACACGCTTGAACATGCGCGCGATTTCCTGCGGCCCGAGCCGCACCATCGTCGGCCGTCCGTGCGGACAGTGCATCGGGTTATCGCATTTCTGCAGCCGCTCTACGAGCGTGCGCATCTCGTCGAGCTCAAGCCGCTCGCCCGCGACGGTTACGGAGTGACATGCGAGGGACGCCCAGACGCGTTCGCGCACGTCACGCTGTTTCGGCTCCTCGCTGAGATCTTCGATGAAGCCGGCGAGATCGAAGCGGCGCGCACCGTATCCGAACGGAGTCGCGACGATACGGTAGGTGCGCTCGCCGAAAGGCTCGATCTCCAAGCCGCCTTCGCGCAGCAGGTCGAGCGACCGATCCAACACCGCGCTTTGCGCGGCGTCGAGCTCGACGATTTGCGGCATCAGCAGCGGCTCGCGCGACGCCTGGCCGCGAGCGGCGGCGGCGATGCTTTCGTATGCCACGCGTTCGTGCGCCGCATGCTGGTCGATTAAGACGAGCGCTTCATTATCCGCTGCAAGCAAGAACGTGCGATCGATCTGCATCAGCGCACGTAAACCGCCGCCGTTCTCTTCGGCTGGCACTGAGCCGTCGAAGAGCGCGAGCTCGCTCGGCGAAAACGAAACGCCAGGTTGGGAAAACGTCTGCGCGTGCTCGTGAGCCGTCGCCTTCGAACGGCCACTCAGAGTGGCCGCGATCGAGCGGCGCACGGCATCGAATATCTGATTTGCGAAGCGCAACCGCACCTCGCTCTTCGTAGGATGGACGTTCGGATCGACGTGGTCTGGCGGCAGCTCGAGAAAAATCACCCCGTATGGATGACGCCCGACCATTGCGAACGTTGCATACCCGCTCGTCCATGCACCGGACAATACGGCGCTGCGCACGAGCCGGCCATTCACGAATAGTAGCTGCATCCGGCGGTCGGGCCGATCGTGTCCCGGCGTGCTGATGTAACCGCGCACTCCGCCGCCCAGCGTACCGGCTGCTTCCGAGGCGAGTGGAATCAACGCGTTCGCCGCATCGCGCCCGAAGACCATCGCAAGACGCTCGCGCTCGCTCGTGCTCGGAGGCATCGTCCAAACGTCTTTTCCATCGTGGCGCAACGCGAACGTACGGTCGGGGTATGCCAGCGCAAAGCTCGAAAGCCATGAGGAAATACGATTGAGCTCGGTGCTCGGCGACCGGAGGTACTCGCGACGCACCGGCACGTTCTCGAAGAGCGCCGTCACTTTCACCGCCGTTCCGACGGCGGCGGCTGCCGGCTCCGGTGCATCGACCGCGTCTGCGTGCGCGCGAATGCGCGTGCCAATGCTTTGCTCGAACCGGCGCGAAACAATCTCGGTCTGCGAGACCGCAGCGATCGAAGCTAAACCTTCGCCGCGAAAGCCGAGCGTCGTAATCGCTTCCAAATCACGGGCTTCGCGCAGCTTGCTCGTGGTGTGACGACGCAACGCAGCCGGCAACTCGGCGGCTTCAATTCCCGTGCCGTCATCGACGACTTCGATCAGGTCGAGGCCGCCGCCCTCGACGTTGACGGTAACGCGAGTGGCGCCGGCGTCTACGGAATTCTCAACGAGTTCTTTGACGACTGACGCAGGACGCTCGATGATTTCACCGGCGGCGATCTGACCGATCGTCACCGCGTCGAGCTCGCGGATGATGGGCACGGATACTTCACTTCGCGCTTTCGGGTTGACAAAGCCTCGCCGTGGAGTATCCTGGTTAAGGATTCCTCGTTAGGTGAGGCGTCTGCACGAAGAGATGCCGCTGCCCGGAAAGGTCGAGAGACCCCAACGGGTGACCAGATCCCGCCGAATCAAGGCGGAATCTAACGCGGCTGCCCCTAGCGGGGATAGGTTGTGCAGTGCTAAAGCTCGACTCTGAGGGAGATGGCACGTCCCGAGTCTGTCGAAGGCGTGCGTGATTTCTCGAAACTGTCGGCCTGCGGGGAGCAACGACAGTTTTTTATTTTGGAAAGGGGGTGATGTCCAGCCATGGACGACGGACCAGGTAATAGATGCAGGTATTGCAGCCGCTCGTTCGGCGCGGCAAACCGTTAAACGATAGGAGGTATGTGTCATGAAGAAAATTCTGGTCTTTCTGCTCGGGATCGGGCACACCATATTCCGACCGGCGAACGCGGTCGATCACGACGATACGCTTCGCGCAAATCAAGGTCAGGATCGGAACCAAACCTTTAGCTTTTGGCGAGCACTCGTCAGCTAACGGCAGACGAGGCGACGACGCGTGCTGCTCGCAGTTCTACTGCTTGCTTCGGTTCAAATGGCGGGAGGGCCGACGCCTTCCCCGTCGCCTTCGCCCGTTGCTGCACCGAGCTTTGCACTGAAAATCAGCGGATCGAACGTCTTTATCGATCAAGCGACCGGCGGCCCGGGCACGACGCCGCCCGAAGGACGAGAGTTCGCAAGCGGCTCGCCGATCTCTCCGATGTCGCCGTACGACTGGCTCTCGAGCGCGCCGGTGGTGCCCGGCATCGCGGGCATCGCGCAGTACGAAATCACGGGAACGTACCACGGCAGGGGCTTCGACTTCGCAGCAACCGTCGGACTCGGCGGACTCACCGGAAGTACGACAAACGCGCTCTATTGGGGCGAGCCGCTTATTGCGAATCTCAACGCGCACGCTCTCTCACGCGTCGTGCCGTACGCCATCGTCTTCCCGACGCATGCGGGACAAGACGACGCTACCGTCGGCAATGCAAGCCTGCTCGATGCGTCCGTCGCCGGTTCCGACGGGCGTTGGAAGCTCCAGGGCGGCTACTTCAATCTGACGCAGACGGATCGGTTCGTCTTTGCGCCGCCCGCCGTTACATCGGTCCTGCCGTCGCTCGGTCCACAGACTGCCGAAACGATTGGATCTGGACTTCCCACAATCGACGGATGGCAGCCGGCGCCATCAACGCTGCCGTTGCTCGGCGCGGACGGCGTCTTTCACCAAGGCGATGCGACGTTGGAGCTAACCGACGCTTTGCTGCCGTCGCCGCCCGGCACGAATTTGCGCATGACGATGGGTTCGCTCGTGTTCGACCGCGGCGACGCCGGACGCTTCTCGGTTCAGCTGGGACACTTCTGGACGACCGGCGGCCCGATCTCCACCACGACGTTTTTCGGCGTGAATCGCCAGATTTATCCCAGCGTACAAGGCCGTCTCTTTACGAGCGACCTCGAGGATCAAACGCAGACGATCGCCGGCGCGCGGGCGTTCTTTCATCCGTTGCGGGGTTGGGACGCAACCGCAGAGCTGGGACGCGCGTGGTACGACGCCGGACTTGTGACGTATCCCGGCACGAGCCGCTTCGGCAACTACGAGCACTTCAGCATCGCACGTCATTGGACGAGCGACACGGTAACGTTGGAGTATCATCGCTTCGATCCGACGTATGCGACGTTGATCGCGCCCTACGGAATTGCGGAAAATATTTGGAGCATTGCCTGGTCCTGGCCGGGCGTCTGGCTCAAGTCAAACTATCAGCTCGTCGATAACAGCGTCGCCGGCGCCAATCGCGCCGGCTTTCGGATCCGGTACGATCATCAAGGCAAGAGACTCGAGTTGCACGCGGCGTACGGCGATTGGCGTCAGCTCGTGCCCGAAACGATGGCCAATGCATCGCAGGTCGGGTTCGTCGACGGTTTCTTTTTACTTCAAAAGGACGCGTTTGGGACGGTCGGGCGCGATCGTCAGGCGGCACTGAACGTTGCGTGGCATTTGCCGCGCGACGATGTTGCGCTCGATGCCGTCGAAGATTATCTGAGCCGGCCGGCCGACGCCGGACAGCCGTTCGACGTCGTCGCGACGCGATATCCGCAAGCCGTGCTCAGTTGGGCGCACCACTTCAACGCAAAGTTGGTCGCCGCGGGCGGCTACGGCCGTTTTGCGGCCATCGGCACGTGGGCGGTTTCGCCGGTGGACGGCATTTACGGCGTGGGCTTCCTCGGTGTGCAATTCGCAACGGGTCCTAAGACGGCATTTTTAGTTCAGGCTCGCCGCTACGCGCTTGTCGGCGTGCCGTCGATGCCCAACGGACCGCCGCCCACGATGCGTGGCAGCGCGCTCATCGTCGACCAGAGGATCGCACTGTGACGACCTCCGCGCCGCAAGCAACGCGCCCGAGCCTGTGGCGTGCGATCGTTATGTTTCTTTCGATTGTCGGGCCCGGCATCATCACCGCCAACGCCGACAACGACGTCGGTGGAATTCTGACCTATTCGCAGGCCGGAGCGCAGTTCGGCTATACGCTGCTTTGGCTGCTGCTGCCGATGCTGATCGCAATGATCGTAGTCCAGGAGATGTGCACGCGGATGGGCGCGATCACCGGCAAAGGCCTCGCCGATCTGATACGTGAGAACTTCGGCGTCAAGGTCACCTTTTGGTGTCTGCTGCTCTTCGTGCTGAGCGACGTCGGAAATACCGCAACGGAGTTCGCCGGAGTCGCCTCCTCCGCGCCGATTTTCGGCAGCTACCTGCACGTTCCCAATGCCGAGGCCTTCAAGATTGCGATGGTAGCCGCGGCGGCGATTTTCGTTTTTCTCACCGTGACGCGCGGAACGGCGACGGTCTTGGAACGAGTCTTCTTCGTCTTCTGCTTTGCCTACATCGCCTACATCGTCAGCGCATTTCTCATCCACCCGAATTGGAACGACGTACTGCACCAGACCTTCGTTCCGCATTTCAACGCCTCGCGGGCTTACTTGCTGATGATCGTTGCGGTTATCGGAACGACGATATCGCCGTGGATGCAGTTCTACATCCAGGCGGCCGTGGTGGACAAAGGAATTCGTGAAGACGATTACGGCTATTCGCGGATCGACGTGATAACCGGCGGCGTTTGGGCGACGGTCATCGCCTATTTCATCATCGTAGCCTGCGCCGCGACGATCTTCGTACACAATCTCCATGCGACGCATCCCATTGTCGTCAAAGACGTCGGCGACGTAGCGGTCGCCCTCCAGCCGCTTGCCGGAAGGTTCGCCGCGCTGCTCTTTGCCCTGGGTCTACTCAATGCCGCGGTCTTTACCGCGTCGATCCTTCCATTGTCGACGGCTTATTACGTCTGCGAAGCCTTTGGCTTCGAGCGGGGCGTCGATCACCGTTTCCGGCAGGCCCCAATCTTTTACTCGCTTTATCTCGCGCTCATTATCATTGGGGCCGGCATCGTCGCCGTGCCGGGTGCCCCATTGCTGGCCATCATTTTCTACTCGCAGGTCTTCAACGGCGTGCTGCTTCCGATCGTGCTCGTGCTCATGCTGCTGCTCATCAATAACAAGCGCCTGATGGGAAAGTGGACGAACGGCCCCGCGTTCAACGCGATCGCATGGGCCGTCGCGATCATCGTCGCCGCGCTAACGCTCATCTCGACTGCGCAGATCGTCTTTCCGTCGATGGGAAGTTAGACTTCATTTACGATAATAGCGGCAACTGCCGCTGCGGCGGGGGACGCGTGGACGTTTTCTTACGATGCGGAACGCGCGCTTCGAGATCAGCTTCGCCGGAGAGTGCATCGGCGATCTCCTGTGCGCGCTCCACGACAGCCTCGGGCAAGCCGGACATGCGCGCCACCTCGATACCGAACGATCGCGACGAGCTCCCCGGCTGAACGCGGTGCGAGAAAACCGGCGCGCCGCCCCGCGCGCGGTTCTCGACGGCGGTAATGTGATAATTGGCAACGCTCTTCCAATGGTCGCTCAGCGAACAGAGTTCGTGGAAATGCGTCGCAAAGAGCACGAGGGGCGATTGGTCCTGGAGATCGAGCAAAAATTCGCAAATCGCTTGCGCGATCGCGAGCCCGTCGAGCGTTCCGGTTCCCCGGCCGACTTCATCGATCAACAGCAGCGAGCGATGCGTGCTCCGGCGTAAGATGTTCGCCGCTTCCGCCATTTCCATATAAAACGTCGACTGACCCGAAGCGAGATCGTCGCCGGCCCCGATGCGCGTAAAGATGCGATCGACGATCCCCAGCTCCATCCGCTTGGCGGGAACGAACGAGCCGATCTGCGCCATGATGGCAAGGAGTCCGGTTTGCCGAAGATACGTGGATTTGCCACCCATGTTCGGACCGGTTAAAAGAATGAAGCGCCGGTCGGCGACGCGCATGTCCAAATCGTTCGGCACGAACTTCGCGTGCAGGACTGCCTCCATCACCGGATGCCGTCCGTCTTCGATGCTCACGATGCTGTCGTCGACGAATGCGGGCCGCGTGTAGCCGCGCTCGGCGGCGCATTGCGCGAGCGCGGTTAGAACGTCGAGCTCGGCGATCGCGCCGGCGGCCTCGAGCAGCTCATCGCTGCTTGACGCAACGCGCTCGACGAGCGCTTCGAAGAGCTGCTGTTCGAGCCGTTCTTGACGGGACTGTGCCGTCGAGATCGCAAGCTCCAGCTCTTTGAGCTCGGGAGTGATGTAGCGCTCACCGCTGGTCAGCGTTTGTTTACGCACGTACTCCGGCGGCAGCTCACCCGCATACGAGCGACTGATTTCAATCGCATAACCGAACGGGCTCGCGTACTTGACTTTGAGCGTTTTGATGCCGGTTCGCTCGCGCTCGCGCTGTTCGAGCTCGGAAATTTTCGAGCGCGCATCGGTTCGCAGCGCGATGCACTCGGCTAACTCGGCCGACGCTTGCGCCCGAATGGCGCCGCCTTCCGCGAGTGTAGCGGGCGGCTCGTCAACCAGCGTTTCACGCAAATCGTCGAGAAGCTTCTCGAAGTCGCCGACCGATTCGAGAAGCGGCGATAATTCGAGCGGCGCGCTCTGCCGGAGCGGCCGAAGCAGTGCCAACGTCCGCCGCAGGGATCCGAGGTCCCGCGGTGTCGTGCGCCGGAACCGCACTTTTTGAGCGATCCGTTCCAGATCGAAAATGCCTCTGAGTAACTCGCGCAGCGCTTGACGACGCGCGTGCTGCTCGAGCAGCGCGGCGACGCTCTCCTGTCGCGCCGCGATTGCGTCGCGTTCGACGAGCGGCGCGACGATCCAGCGCGCGAGCGTTCGAGAGCCCATCGACGTCGCGCATTCGTCGAGCGTGGCCAAGAGCGTCGCGCGAGGATTCTGCCCTTGCGCGCGCGTGAGGTCTAGATTTTTGCGCGTCGCCGGATCGAGCGCCAGGAATTGCCTGCGCCGATAGAGCTGCGGTGCAACGAGTCCGCCGTCACCGTTGACGACGCCCGTGCGGCGAACGAATGCGCCGAGCGCTTCCACCGCGCGATGAATCGCAAGCGACTCTTCGAGCGAAAAGTTCGAGAAGGCCGGACGATCGTGCGCTGCCACGATTTCCAAGGCGGGAGTAGCGAGGCGCGCACCCATGGCCTCGACGGCCGCTGCCATCGTCGCACGGACGTCCGCCGGTACGTCGGCGACGATCTCTGCCGGCGCAATCCGTGCCAACTCCGCAAGCAGCTCGTCGTAGGCGTCTTCTCCTTCGATAACCGTCGCGGCCGCAAAGCTGGTCGAAACGTCCGCGTGTGCGATCGCGAACGTTTCACCCGCAGCGGCAATCGCCGCGAGGTAATTGTTCTGCTTGCCGTCGAGCAGCTGATCTTCGATCAGTGTCCCTGGCGTCACGAGGCGCACGACGTCGCGGCGGACCAGCCGGTTGGGTTGCGGCAGTTCGAGCTGCTCCGCCAGCGCGACGATGAACCGCTGCGCGACCAGCTTTGCAAGATAACCCGAAAGGGCGTGATGAGGTACGCCGGCCATCGCGACGCGCTTGCCCCCGCCGGCCTCTTTACTCGTCAACGCAATCTGGAGCGCCCGCGCAATCGTTTCGGCATCCTCGCCGTACGCTTCGTAAAAATCCCCGACGCGTGAGAGCAATATCGCTTCGGGATGCTTCGCCTTCATCCCGAAATACTGCTCGAGCATCGGCGAGAACTTTGCCACGCGAGCGCTACACGAGGCTGATGACCGGCAGTTCGACGGGTTCGGCGCTCTCAGTGAAACGACGCGCGCGTCCGACGACGCGGCCATCGCATCCCCACACGTGCGCCGCTTCGACGGCGACGTCGAGCCATGGCGCCTCGGGCCCGTAATCCGACGGCTTCGGCGCAACGACGGTCACGTTGTCCGTCGTCTTGGCCGCGATCCGCGAAGCATCTTTTTTCGAGTCTCCGGCGATGAGCGCGCGCACGACGCGGCCCACTTTCGCTTCGTGGTAGCGCCGCGTTACGTCGTTCTGCGCGTCGAGCAGCCGGGTGAAGCGCGCATGCGCGACGTCGGGGGGAACCTGTTCCCATTGCGCCGCGGGCGTGCCGCGCCGTATCGAATAGATGAACGTAAATGCATTCGCAAAGACGCCGCCGCGCACGTAGGCCAGCGTCGCTTCGAAGTCGGCATCGCTTTCGCCGGGGAACCCGACGATGAGATCGGTCGTGATCGCAGCGTTGGCGATGCGCCGGCGAATTTCTCCGGCAACGCGATCGAATTGCTCCAGCGTATACTTTCGGTTCATCCGCCGCAGCATCGCATTGCTCGCGGATTGAAGCGGCAAATGAATTCGTGGATTAAGTTGAGCGATGGCGGCAAGATCGTCCAGAATCTTGTCGCTGAAGTCCTTGGGGTGCGGCGAGATAAACGTCAGTCGCTCGAGTCCCGGCAGCGCCGCGACCCGCTTGAACAAATCGCCGAAGTCACTGCCGTCCGCCGGATCGCGCCACGCGTTGACCGTTTGCCCGACGAGCATGATTTCGCGTGCGCCCTGCGCGATGCGCTCGGAAACGTCGCTCACGATCGCCTCTGCCGGGCGGTGATCGAAGCGGCCGCGTACCTGCGGAACGATGCAAAAGGTGCAGTAGTACGAACAGCCGCGCTGCACCGTGACGAACGCTCGCAAATGCGAAAACGCATCGGTCACTCCGTCGGCGCTTCCGCCCAAAGCGAACCGGAGCATGTTGTCGCGGCGATCGCCGGCGGGTGCTTCACCGAGGGCTGCGTCACGTTGCGCCCATTGCGCGAGGCGATCGCCGAGCAATGCGAGCTCGCGCGTGCCGAAGACGGCATCGACGTGCGGCGCCCGGCGCTGCATGATGTCGCGGTCTTGTTCCGCGAGACAGCCCGTGACGACGAGGCGAACCCTGGGATCGCAGGCCTTGAGCGCTTTGAAATGATTCATTCGGCCGTACGCGCGTCGCTCGGCATTCTCGCGTACCGTGCAAGTGTTGAGAACGACGACGTTTGCGTCCTCGGCCGCATCGGCAACGGTATATCCGGCCGAAGCCGCGCGCTCGACAATGTAGCGCGAATCGGCTTCATTCATCTGACAGCCGAAGGTCTCGATGTAGAGTCTGGGCATGCTCGGAGAGCGCACTTCGCGAAGAGCCCGGAATGCTCCACCCGGCGACGGTCGCAATCGTGGGACGGCCGAACGTCGGCAAGAGTGCGCTCTTCAACCGCTTGATCGGCCGCCGGCTTGCGATCGTCGAAGACACTCCCGGCGTAACGCGGGATCGTCTGTACGCACTATGCGACTGGCGCGGTCGTTTTTTTAGCGTTGTCGACACGGCCGGCATCGATCCGGACGCGGACATGGCCCACGGCGCCGAGCTGGCCGACGCGACGCGCCGGCAAGCCGAGGCCGCGGCCGACGAGGCCGACGCGATCGTCATGGTGGTCGACGCACAAGCCGGACTTCATCCGCTCGACGACGACGTGGCGCGCATCTTGCGCCGCAAGAGCCGGCCGATCGTCCTGGCGGCCAACAAAGCCGAGTCGCCCGACGCCGCCGCGGCGATTCACGCCGAGTTCGGCGCCCTCGGGTTCGGCGAGCCCGTCGCCGTATCGGCGATTCACGGCGAAGGAACCGGCGATCTGCTCGATCGCATCGTCGAGCTTTTGCCGCCGCCGGAAACGGAAGCCGAAGCGACGGACGAGCTCGCGTTAGCCGTGATCGGACGCCCCAACGTCGGAAAGAGTTCGCTCGTGAACGCGCTGCTGGGTCAAGAACGTTCGCTCGTTTCGCAGACGCCCGGCACGACGCGCGACGCAGTAGACGCCGTCTTTGCATGGCGCGATCGAAACTACCGGCTGGTGGATACCGCGGGTTTTCGCAAACGGCCGCAAGCGCACGGCGCAATCGAGTATTACGCCGCGCTTCGTTCGCTCAGCGCAATCTCGCGCTGCGACATCGCACTGCTCGTCTTCGACGCGATGACCGGAATCATGGCGCAGGACCGGCGCCTAGCCGGGATCGCGCTCGAAGAGCGTAAGGGGCTGATCGTCGTCGGTAATAAATGGGATCTCGTGCGCGAGCAAACCGACGAGTACACCCAAAGCGATCTTGCAGCGGCGGTACGCGACGCAATTCCCTTCGCCGCCTTCGCGCCGATTACGTTTCTCTCCGCAAAGACTCACCGGCGTTTGGGTGGACTCATGCCGCTGGTCGCGCGAGTCGCCGAGAATCTCGACAAGCGCATCACTACCGCAGAGCTGAACGGTATAATTCGAAAGGCCGTTCTGGCGCATCCGCCCGCCGCGATGCGCGGGCGGCTTTTGCGCATCTACTACGCCTCTCAGCCGGCCACACATCCGCCGCTCTTCGTTTTCCACTGCAACGACCCGGAGCTGGTCCAAACCCATTACAAACGGTTTCTCGAAAATACCATTCGGCAGCACTACGACTTCGAAGGCGTGCCGTTGGCGCTCGAGTTTCGCGCACGCCGTGAAGAGGATCGCTCGCCGTGAGCGATATCGGGCTTTCGAAATCGGTCTCCGAAGCGCTGCTTGCAATCTTGATTGCGATACCGATTGCTGCCTTCATCGGCGCTTTTTTAATCGGGTCGATACCGTTCGGCTATGTGATCGGCCGGATATTCTATCGCACCGACATCCGCAGCGCGGGTTCCGGCAACATCGGCGCGATGAACGCGCTTCGAACCCTCGGCAAGACTGGAGCAATTGCGGTTTTGCTGCTCGATGCGCTCAAAGGGTTCGCGCCGACGCTCTTTGCGCTCTGGTTTTTCAAAGATCACCTAGACATAGAGAACTTTCCCCCGAGCGAGCAGATTCTAGCCGCGATCGTTGCGGCCGGCGCCGTGCTCGGCCACTGTTTCTCGCCGTGGCTGCG
>JAMXLK010000015.1 GCA_024281075.1 Vulcanimicrobiia bacterium | reverse complement strand
GGGTTTCTCGCGCAACGCCGCCTCATAGTCGAAATCCGCGAAGACGCGTTCGCCGATGCGCACCTGGCGCGGAGGAATGCGAGGTAGTCCGGGCGCGAGGCGCTCCAGATCGGGCCGTCCTTTCGTTTCAATCCAGCCGATGGCCACGCGTTTTCCGTCGGCGGCGATGCGCCGCGCATCCTCGAGCAAGCGACGCGTCTTGCCGGAACCGGGCGCACTCGCGACGTAGACGACGAGGCGCGCGCGCCTGCCGAGTTCGCGCAACAACTCCTCGGCTCTCGCGGTGCGATCCATCGGTGCAGCCTTCGCGAGGCGGCAAGGCGCCCCCGCCGATGGAACCGAACGCTGCGCCGCAGTGGCCCTCCTCTGTTACGGACTCCTGGTCGCCGCCTGGATCGTGGACCTTCTCACACCTCAAGTTTTCATTGCGGCGATTCTGTTCAACGGGCCGATCGCACTCAGCAGTCTGTCGTTACGCAGCCGTCTTACCACAAATCTGGTCGTCGCCGCGGAGATCGGAAACCTCGTTGCGGGGTACGTCAACGGCCTTACGGCCGGAAGCCATTGGGACGGCGTTGCAATCGCAAATCGTTTGCTCTTGGCCGCATCCTTCGTCCTGGTTGGTTATCTCAGCATCAAAACGCAGGACTATGCGCGCGAAGCCGGTGCATCGGCGGGGCGAATGCGTCAGATCGAAATCGAGCAGGCGCTGCGCGAAGCGACCGGACGCGTGCGCGGCACGCTCAACGTCGAACTCGTACGGCGAGCCATCACGCGTGAGTCCGTATCGTTGCTGGGCGCGTCCAAGGCGATGCTGATCGTGCGCGACGCCGCCTTCGGTTTGCCGCTCGTCTTTAGCTATTCGTCGGGTGACGGCGATATCGCGATGGAGCGGCGCGGCCTCTCGACGGAGCTTGCATCGCTGGTAACGCGCGCCGCCGAGCGGAGAGGCGTCTCACGCCTGACCGGCAGCGACCTGTTTGGCCGCGCGACGCTAGAATCGATCGGCGCGACCGAAGCGCTCGTCGCTGCAATCGCGACCAACGGTCCAACAGACCACGTCTTGATCGATTCCGTGAGCGGCGACGGCACGTTTCTGAACGACGCGGATACGACCATGCGAACGTTCGCGCAACAGGCGGCAATGGCGCTCGAGCAAGCGCACCTTTTTACGCAGCTCGGCGAACGCAATGCAGAGATCGCGCGGCAAAAGAACGAGCTCGCCGATCGAAACGACGTCATTCGCGATATCGTGTATGCACTCGCACACGACCTTCGCACGCCGCTTGCCGCAGCACGCGTTACGATGAAGCAGGCTTTGGACGGCGCTTACGGCTCGCTTCCGGACGGCTATCGCACGATCTTGCAGACGGCCCTAGCCGCTAATGAAGACCAACGCCGCATCGTCGAAACGCTGCTGCTCGTTGCGCGCTACGAGGCCGGTGAAGCCTCGACGCTTCGCGAGCTCGTCAACTGCGGAGAGCTCGTTGCCCGGGTCGTCGCGGAGCTGCGTCCCGTCGCAGAGGTCAAGGGCATAGCGTTGAACGAGGACTTATCGTCGCAAGCACTCTTCGCACGCGGAGATTCACACGAGCTTCGACGCGCCGTTGCGAACTTAGTGGCTAACGCAATGGATGCGACGCAGCGCGACGGACAGGTGACGGTGCGATGCTCCTCGTCCGGCGAAACGATCGTCGTCGCCGTGGAAGACGACGGCTACGGCGTTCCGGAGGAACGCCGCGACGGGCTGTTTCAACGCTTCGGCGGCGGACCCCCGGGCTCGGGTACGGGGCTTGGACTCTACATCGTGCGGCAAATCGCCGAGAAACACGGCGGCACCGTCACGTACGCGCCGCGTACGCCGCGAGGCAGTGCGTTTATCATGACGCTGCCGCAGGCCGCCGAGTGACGTCAGACGACCGCTCGCGTTTGCGCGTCGCGATCGTCGAGGATCATGCGCTGACGCGTGCGGGTTTACGCACCGCGCTCCAAACGTCGTTCGACGTCGTCGCGGAGGCCGCGGACGGTGAGAGCGGCTGGGAGGGGATCGTTCGCGAGAAGCCCGACGTCGCGGTGATCGATATTGGCATTCCCGTGGTCGACGGCGTCACCCTCACGCGGCGGGTTCGCGCGGAAATCCCATCCACGCACGTGGTAATCGTAACGATGGTCGACTTGGAAGATCAGGTGCTGGCGGCATTGGCCGCCGGTGCGGACGCGTATTGTCTGAAGAGTTCTGAGCCCGAGCGCATTATCGATGCGGTGCGCATAGCCGGCGAAGGCGGCGCATATTTCGACCCGCGCATCGCGCACGTCGTTTTAGCGCGTTTTTCCGGTACACGATCGCTTGGAGCACAGTTTTCGCCGTTGACGCCGCGCGAGACCGAGATCCTGCGCACGATTGCGAACGGACGGTCGAATTCCGAAATCGCCGAAGAACTGCATATCGGCTTGGGCACGGTGAAAGGCCACATCCGGGATATTTTGGAGAAGCTCTCCGCCGCCGACCGAACGCAAGCGGCGGTCGTTGCACTGCAGAAGGGCTATATTTAGGCGACGCCTAGCTGCCGAGCATCGCGCGGATTCGCTCGCCGGCACCGTTCTTGACGATCACGATCATCGAATCGCCGGCACGTAAGGTGGTATCTCCCGTCGGAATTTCAAGGTCGGCTTCGGGCCGGTCCACGGCGACGACGACGGAGTTGTGCGGCAAGTCGATTTCGGCGAGCCGCTTGCCGTCGACCGGGGAGCGTTCCGGAATCGCAAGCTTGACGAGCTGCATGTCGCCTTTGCCGAACAGATGCATCGATTCGAGCATCGACCGGTACTTGGACGCGTTGACGTGCTCGTTGAGAACGTCCAAGATAAGCTCGGTCGATGAAATGACGATTACCGGATCGTCGCTGTCGAGCGAGTTGAAGATCAGCTTATTCGCGGGGTTGTTGACGCGGGCAATGCAGCGCGCTTTTGCTTTGCGCTTAGCCAGAAGCACGACGACGAGATTATCTTCGTCGTCGCCGGTGTCCGCGACCACGACGTCGGCGCGGCTTACGCCCGCGGATTCGAGCACGTAGGGGTCGCATCCGTCGCCAACGACCGTGACTTGCCGATCGATCAGGCGCTCCAACATCTTTGCTTTGCGATCGTCTTTCTCGATGACGACGACCTCGTGGCCTTGATTGACGAGCGCCCGCGTCAGATACGTTCCCACCTTGCCGCCGCCGACGATAAGAATGAACATCGTTTAGGCGGGAACCTTCGTGCCGGGAGTGACGTGCGGGAAGCGCTTCGCAAAATCGCTGATGGCGTTGGGGGCAACGACGGCGCTGATCTCGTCGCCTTCCTCTAATTTAAGGTCGCTCGAGGCGACCAGCACCTCGTTCGCGCTCCGCCGAACCGCCGCGATTCGAACGCGCCCCGCCTCCTCGATGTCGGCGACACGGCGGCCGGCATCGGCCGCGCCGACGATCGCACTGAGCGACGTCAGTTTGCCGAGATCGAAATTGAGCGAGTCCCATGGTGCCTCGATCAGAACGTCGCGAATCAGCTTCGCGCCGACCGTGGTCGGGCAGACGGTTTGAACGCCCAGCTCGCGATACATCTGCCCGCGCGGCGGATCGTAGATGCGCGCGACGATGCGCTTGATCTTGAACATGCGCTGAGCGATCAGCGCGGCCATGATGTTGCGATTATCGCCGTTGGTGACGGCGACGAAGCCGTCGGCGCTTGCGGCACCGGCGCGCTTGAGGACGTCATAATCGATGCCGGTTCCAACGACTTCGTGCCCCTTGAATTTCGGGCCGAGGCGCTTGAAAGCAGCGGCATTTTCGTCGACCACGATAACTTCGTGTCCGTCGGAGTCAAGAAGCTTCGCGAGTGCGGATCCGACGCGTCCACACCCGACGATCACATATCTCATTAGTTGCGAACGAAATTCAGACGTCCCTCAGTTTTACCCTGGTTTTGGACGGCCCTGCAATGGGCAGTACAAGGAGGCCGGCACGAGGCTGCGAAAACTACGGGTTTCTTCGGGGCGTGGCTCAGCTTGGTAGAGCGCTTCGTTCGGGACGAAGAGGTCGCACGTTCAAATCGTGTCGCCCCGATTTTCCCCTCCCCGTTGTCACTTGTCGAAGGACGCTTGTTCTCCAAATTTAACGCGGCGGCGCGGCGCGTGCTTCGCATAGCCGAACAAGAGTGCCGCAATCACAGCCACTATTACGTCGGTGCGGAACATTTGCTGGTCGCCTTGCTCGAGGAACGCGACCCAGCGATCGTCGGTGCGCTCGATGCCGACGGCATCGACGTCCCCGACGTCCATGCGCAGGTTCGCCGAGCGCTCGGCACCGGCGAAGACCGCGTGTGGGAAGGCATCCTGATTACGCCGCGGCTGCGTCGTATTATCGCACTCGCCGAGGAGCACGCCGGCGAAAGTGATGTGGGCCCCCTCGACCTTTTCGACGCGCTGCGCTCCGAAGGAGGCAGTTCGGCGGCGGAGATCCTACGCCGCGCCGCGTCGCGAAACACCGCTTCCCCGGTAGAGTAACGACCTTCGTGCAGCATTTCGAACAAGCCGTTATCGGCCTCATTGACCATTACGGCTACGCCGGTCTCTTCGTCGCCCTCGCCTTGGGCAATTTCGGCGTGCCGATCGGCAGCGAGATCGTACTCCCGGTCGCCGGGGCGCTCACGGCTACCGGACACTTGAGCTACTTATGGCTTACCATCGCGATCGCGCTGGCGGGCGAGCTGGCCGGCGGCACGGTCGGTTACGCCATCGGCCGTTACGGCGGCGTTCCGATCATCGAGCGCTATGGCAAGTACATCCATTTCACCCACGAACGGCTGATGCGCGTTCACGGATTCTTCGAGCGGTGGGGAACGTTTGCGATCTTCGTCTGCCGATTTTTGCCCTTCATCCGGGGCGTCTCCGCCATTCCGGCCGGCATTGCGGAGATGAATCTCGGGCTCTTCTATTTATGGACGTTCTTGGGATCGCTAATATTTTGTACGTTCCTCATCATGCTTGGAAACACGTTCGGCACACATCTCGACGCCGTCATCCCCCTATTGCGTAAGGGTGGATACTTCGTGCTTGGCGCCGCCGTCGCCGCGGCAATCGTTGCAGTCGTGGCCGTGCGGCTTCGGGCGCGTGCCGTGCGGACGGAGTGATTCAGTCGCCGGCACTGGCGCAGATTCCCGACGCACCGGGCGTCTATCTGATGATCGGGCGGAGCGGGGAGATTCTCTATATCGGCAAGGCGATCTCGCTGCGCAGCCGGGTACGCTCGTACTTTCAAGAGGGCGCCGTGCATCATCCGCGCACGACCGCGATGGTGGAGAAGGTCGCCGACGTTCGCACGATCGTCGTGACCAACGAGGTCGAAGCGCTGATTCTCGAGGCGAATTTGATCAAACGGCATCAGCCGCCGTTCAACGTTCGCCTGCGCGACGACAAACGCTATCCGTATCTCAAGGTGACGAACGAGCCGTTTCCGCGCGTCGTTTTCACCCGCTTCGTGCGCAACGATGGTGCGCGGTACTTCGGTCCATACACCAACGCTCACGGATTACGCGAGCTGATCGATCTGGTGCGGCTCGTCTTTCCGTTACGAACCTGCCGCGAGCCGATTGACGGCCGCCGGAAGCGGCCCTGCCTGCAATACCATATCAAACGTTGCCTTGCGCCGTGCGTCGGATACCAAAGCGAGGCCGAGTACGATCGAACGATCGACGAAGTGGTGCTTTTCTTGGAAGGAAAGCAAGAGTCGCTGCTGGCGCGCCTTCAGCACGAAATGGGCGATGCCGCCGAGCATTTGAATTTCGAAGCGGCGGCGCGGCTTCGGGACCGCATCGTTGCGGTGCGACGCGTCACCGAAGAGCAGAAGGTCGTTTGGAAATCGCGGCTCGACATGGACCTCGTCGGCATCGCACGGGCGCAGGGGCAAGCCTGCATGCAAGTCTTCCTCGTGCGCGGCGGAAAGCTCATCGGACAGGAGCACTTCATTCTCGAGGGCGTCTACGAACAATCCGACGAGTTGCTTACGGGTGAATTCCTCAAGCAGTTTTACACCGCCCGGACTGCCGGTGCAGCGGATGATAAGGCATATTCGCCCGCGCGCGTTGCGCGCGATAATCAAGCTCCCGTGCCGGAGAAACGGCGCTCGACCGCTGCGAAAACCAGTGCCGCTGCGGTTCCGAAGGAGCTGCTCGTTTCCGCTTTGCCGGAGGAGCGCGCGACGATCGAATCATGGCTATCCGAGGTTAAGGGCCAGCGCGTTCGTATTTTGCAGCCGCACCGCGGCGTGCGGGCCGACTACATGCGGCTCGTACGGAAGAACGCCGAGCAGAACCTCAAGGCCTTCCTCGCCCATCAAGAAGTACAGGAAACGGCGCAGGCGCGTTCCCTCACCGACTTAGCCGACGCGCTCGAGCTGCCCGAGCCGCCGCACCGCATCGAGTGTTATGACGTCTCGAATATTCAAGGCACGAATCCCACGGCGTCCATGGTCGTATTCGTTGAAGGACGCGCAAAGAAGAGCGAGTATCGCAAGTTTAAAATTCAATACGATCGCGGCCCGAACGATTTTGCGATGATGCAGGAGGCGCTGCGGCGGCGGCTCCGCTACTTGCGCCGCGAGACGGACCGTACGGAAACCCCGCTGGAGCGCGAGCTCGCGAAAAAAGAGAAGTTCAACAAAAAGCCCGACCTGTTGCTGATCGACGGTGGAAAAGGCCAGCTCAGCGCGGTCGTTGAGGTGCTCGAGGAACTCGATATGACGGGCCTCGTGGCGGCGGGTCTGGCAAAGGAGCACGAGTGGCTCTACCTGCCCAATCAGTCGGACCCGATCGTGCTTCCCCCGAACTCCCCGGCGTTGCACCTGATTCAGCGAATTCGCGATGAAGCGCACCGTTTTGCGGTGACGTATCACCGTCAGCGCCGTGCCAAATCGATGACGCGGTCCGCGCTCGACGCGCTCGCGGGAGTCGGCCCGGTGCGGAAGAAGCGGCTTCTTACGGCCTTCGGTTCGCCGGCCGGAATTCGCCGCGCCAAGATCGATGAAATCGCGGCCGTCAAAGGGATGACGCCCGCGTTGGCCGCAAAGATTAAGCAGGAACTGGAAGGAGGGTATCGATCTTGAACTGGTTACTGCGGTTCCTCATCAATGCCATCGTCTTCTACTTGATCGCGAAATATGTCCCCGGCTTCTATCACAATCCGACTATTTGGAGCGCGTTAGGTGCCGCGGTCATTTTCGGCTTGGTCAACATGGTCATCGGGCCATTGCTACGCTTGATCTCGCTCCCGCTGACCGTGATTACGCTCGGGCTGTTCGCATTCGTCATCAACTACATACTGTTTGCGATCACGATCCACTTCGCGAACTTCTACGATCCCACGAGCGGCGTCAATCCCTGGCTTGCCGATCTGTACGGCGCAATCATCATGACGATCGTTTCGACGCTCTTGCACCTAGGAAGCGAAGCGGAAGCTCGCCGCACCGTTTAAGAGGCAGCCGATGACGCGCGCGGCGCTCGATGCCCTCGAAGGTATAGGGCCGGTTCGCAAGAAGCGGATGCTAGCGGCCTTCGGGTCGGTTGCAGCGGTCAAGAGGGCAAGCCTTGACGAGATCGTTGCAGTCAAGGGAATGACGCCGGAACTGGCGTCGCGCGTCAAGGCTGGGCTAGGAGAGTGAAATGCATCTGCTACTCCGCTTCATCGTAAACGCCATCGTCTTATGGCTGATAATTTGCTTCGTTCCGGGATTCCATAACAGCGCTGGGGCCTCGGGCTTCAGTGCCTACCCCATCGGCACGATCATCCTGCTTGCGGTCATCTTCGGTCTCGTAAACATGCTGGTCGGGCCAATTCTGCGCTTGATCTCACTGCCACTCACGTGGATCACCCACGGGCTGTTTACCGTCGTCATCGACTGGGCTCTGCTCGCACTCGCGGTATGGATCACTCCGAACGTTAAGGGCGATTGGCTGGCGACCCTGATCGGCGCCGTCGTACTCGCGATCGTCGGCACGCTGATCGCGACAATGTGGGAGCCTAAGGCCTCCACCGCATAGTCCCCGACTGAGGGAATCAAGCGCCGGCTACCGCGAATCCGCGGCGCCGGCGTTTGTGTTATAGTGGGTTGTCACGGGGCTGAAATAGGTTCGACAGGAACGTCGTGACCGGCGTCAGCAGGCGGAGTTGCGAGCACTCCTAAAACGATCGCAACGGCAATATCTGCCAATAACGAATACGCACTGGCTGCCTAATCTAGGCTAGTCACCGGACGCGGAGAGTCGGCCCGAACCACTTCGCACTCCGGTCACAAACTCGGGCTGGCACGGGCGAGTGATTCGACGCACGTGCGAGATCAAAGAATCTGCAGCGAACGGTAAGCCGCGCTTCGGGGCGTCCGTGCGATCAAGATAAATTCGAAGCTGAGCCTGGAGAACGCGCCCGTTAGGCGTCCTGGACTCGGGGGGCGGTACCCCGAC
>JAMXLK010000014.1 GCA_024281075.1 Vulcanimicrobiia bacterium | reverse complement strand
GGCGGGCCCACTTCTTTTTGCTGAACGCCGGCAGCGGCTACCGCGCCAGGTAGCGCTTGCGCAGTTCGTCGAGAACGACGGCGAGCAGAATGACCGCGCCGAGCAGTACCTTCTGCAAATACGAATCCACGTTGAGCAGATTCATCGCGTTGTAGAGCACGCCGATCAGGAGCGCGCCGAAGAAGGTTCCGACGACGCTTCCTCGTCCGCCCATCAGACTTGTGCCGCCGACGACGACGGCGGCGATCGACTCGAGCAGCTCGTCACCGGTTCCCGTCTGTGGTGACCCCGACGAGAAGAGCGCCATGTAGAGAAAACCGACGATCGCCGCGCACGCGCCGCTGATCATGTAGACCGCCGTCTTGACGCGCGTGACGTTGATGCCGGCCAGCCGCGCCGCCTCCTCGTTGCCGCCGATTGCAAAGACGTACCGCCCGAAGCGCGTGCGGTTCAGCAGCACCGACGCGATGACGATGACGGCGAGCATCCAAACGACGGGCACCGGAATGTTCGGCAGATGCAACGCCGCCGTCACGCCGCCCACAAACGAACCGATGCCGGTGTTTTGAAAATCCGCGCTCTGCAGCGCGACCGGGCGGCCGTGCGAAAGAATAAAAGCCGCGCCGACCGCCATCTCGAGCATCGCCAGCGTGGTGATGAACGGCGGCAGATTCAGCTTCACGACCGGCAGCGCGTTGATCCAGCCCGCAGCGCAACCGACCGCGAGTGCGACGATCAACGTCGCCGCAATCAGCGGAAACCCGCTCAAGTGAACCGAGTTCGCGAAGAGCGCCGCGACCACGCCGGTCAGCGCGACGAGCGAACCGACGGAAAGGTCGATGCCGGCCGTGATGATGACGAACGTTTGGCCGACGCCCAAGATGCAGTTGTACGTGATCTGCCGCAGCACGCGAACGATGTTGCTCGCCTGGAGAAACGAACCGTGCGAGGCGACGTCCACGATGACGACGAGCACGATGATGAAAGCGATCGCGCCGCCGATGCGCAGCCAGTAGTCGAAGCGCTCGCGTTGCGTCATGCGGCCGCGCCGGTTGCGACGGCGATCACGCGATTCGGCGTCGCCTCGGCCCGCGAAAACTCTGCGGCAATCCGGCCGCCGCGCACCACCAGCACGCGGTGCGACATACCGAGCATCTCCGGCAAGTCGCTCGACACCATGACGATCGCGGCGCCGCGCGCGATGAGATCGACCATCAGTTTGTAAATCTCGCTCTTGGCGCCGACGTCGATTCCGCGAGTCGGCTCGTCGAAGAGAAAGACGCGAGCGTCGCCCAACAGCCACTTGGCGAGTACGACCTTCTGCTGCGTTCCGCCGGAAAGGTTACGCGCGAGCTGTTCGGTTCCGGGCGTCTTGATCTGCAGTTCCTCGATCAATCGAACCGTTGCGGCGCGCTCGCGAGCGACGTCGACGAGGGCATCGCGGTCGACGAAATCTTTCAGATGCGCGAGCGTGACGTTTTCGCGCACGGTCATGCCGAGGACGAGCCCCTGTGCCTTGCGGTCCTCCGTGATGAACGCGACGCCGGCGTCGATCGCACCGCCGACGCGGCCGGTGTGCAGCACGCGGCCGTCGATGCGAATCTCACCTTCGACCGCCGAGTCGGCTCCGGCGATGGCACGCAGGATTTCGGTGCGGCCTGCGCCGATCAGCCCGGCCAAACCGACGATCTCGCCCGCGCGAACCGTGAAGCTCACATCGTTGACGATCCCATCGCGGCGCAGCCCACGCACCTCGAGGCGCACCGGCGCCTCCGCGGGCACCGGCGGCAGCTCCGGGAAATGCGCGGCGAGTTGCCGCCCGACCATAGCCGCGATAATTTCCGCCGCCGGAAACTGCTTGGCGGCGCGCGTTTCCACGACTTTGCCGTCGCGCAATACGGTGACCCGATCCGCGATTTGCGGCAGCTCCTCCATGCGGTGCGAGATATAAATGATGCCCGCGCCGCTCGCGCGCAGACGCCGTACGATCGTAAAGAGCCGCTCGATTTCACGATCCGAGAGCGCCGCAGTCGGCTCGTCCATCACGATGATGCGCGCAGACGTTGCGAGCGCCTTGGCGATCTCGACGAGCTGCTGTTGCCCCACCGAGAGCCGCGACACGGGAACGTCGAACGGCAGCTCCAATCCGAGCTCGTCGAGCACGCGGCGCGCGCGCGCGTTCACGGCCGCCGAATCGATTAGGCCGGCGTGCGTCGCTTCGGCGCCGAGGCTGATGTTCGCGGGCACATTCAGCTGCGGAACGAGCGTGAACTCTTGATAGATCATGCCGATTCCAAGCCGCTGCGCCTCTTGCGGCGAACCAATTCGCACCGCCGTGCCGTTTACGAGAATTTCACCCTCGTCGGCAGAGAGCGCCCCGGAGAGAATCTTCATTAGGGTCGATTTGCCGGCGCCGTTCTCTCCGACCAGCACGAGCACTTCGCCGGCGTTAAGCGTCAAGGAAACGTCGGAGAGTGCGCGCACGCCGGGAAAACTCTTCCCGATGCCGCGCATTTCGAGCAGCGGCGCCAAGCTACACTTAAGGAGCCGAAGCGTTCGCGCGCGTGTACGTGCCGACCGGGATCTTCACCACCGGCTGCGGCGTCTGGCTATTGAAATATGCGTGGATGATGTCGATCGTCGTCGATCCGATTTTGGCCGGATATTGAATTGCATCGCCATACATATCGCCTTTCGCGATCGCGGAGCGCGCTTCGGGCGTCGCATCGTATCCGACGATCGCGATATTCTTCATGCCGGCGGCCTTGACCGCGGCCATCGCACCGAGCGCCGAATCGTCGTTGATGCCGAAGATGCCTTTGAGGTCGCGATGCGCCTGCAACACGTCGCCCGTATCGCTGCTCGCTTTGTCGCGGGTACCGCCCGAATCGACGTCGGCCACGATCGTGACGCTCGGGCAGATCTGCGCGAGCGCCATCTTGAAACCTTTGACGCGATCTTGAACGCTCGTCACTTCGGGCTCGTCGATGATCGCGACGCTGCCGGTTTTGCCCACGGCTTCACAGACCAGTTTGCCGGCCTGGAATCCGCCTTGCACGTTATCGCTGGCGATGTGCGCGACCACGCGGCCTTGCCGGCTCGTGCTTGCAATGTCGGCCGTGAAGACCGGAATGCCCGCATTATTTGCCTCGGCGATCGCGCTTCCGATCGCCTGCGAATCGTAGGGGGTGAGGACGATCGCATCGACGCGCTTGGAGATGAAATCTTCCACTTGGCTCTGCTGTTTGGCGTTGTCCCGGCTTGCATCCACGACGATGAGCGCGTAGCCGTATTTCGCCGCCTGCTGGCGCATCCCGGACTCCATATCCTGATAGAATTGCGCTTCCCGGTTTTGAATCGACACGCCGATCGTCTTGTGCGCGCCTGGTGCGCCTGCCGGCGACGCCGCGGCGGACGATTGGGACGTGCCGTGCGAACAGCCGGCAAAAAGCGCGACGGCAATCGTTGCCGGGGCAATACGAGCAAGCTTTTTGATCAATTTGATCTCCTTTAAAGCTGCGTTATTGTCCACAGCCTGTGACATTAACTTGTGCAATCTGTGGAAAAATGGGCGAAATTGCCGTTTTCCTAGCTCTCGACCGCTTGGCGCCGGTCGCTTTCGAGCCAGCGGTCGGGTAACGGTTCGCGTGCGAACGAAAGCGGAAAGGTGCCGTCCGGGTTGCGTTTGAGCCATGCCGCGGCGCGCGCCGCCAGGTATTCGAAGTCGTGATACTGCCCTTGGCCGCGGGTCCGTCGCATGATTGCAATAGCCGGAGCGACTTGCCGCCAGCAAAAGACGATCAGGCGCGCGAAGAGATCCATAAACGCGTCTTCGGAGACATAGCCGCGGGCGACGAGCGTCCCCATGACGTTGAGCCAGTTGCACGCGACCATTTCGGGATGCGCGGCCGTGTCGACGTATCCGACGCGCTCGAGCTCTTGACGGTACGAGGGATCCTCGAGCCGCTGCGGCAGTTGCTCTTGAAGGTACGTCAACGCGGCCTGAAGCTCGGGGACGCGAAACTCGCGCTGCAGCGAGAGCAGCGCTTCCAATTGATTTCCCGCGCGGATGTGACGCAGTTGGATCATGGCCGCGATGACGCTGCCGAAGATCACGACGAACGTGCCGACTTGAGCCCAGTCCGCAAGCACATCGGGTCTCATTGCCGCCGTCATTCTTGCCCGACGCCCCGGAGCCTACTCCCCTAGATACTGCAGCGGCTGCGCGCAGTACGAAAGTGCGTTATGCTTTCCCTCGCCTTTACAGCCGCGATGCTCGGCATCGAAGGCTACGTCGTGCGCGTCGAAGCGGACAGCGCGCCCGGGACGCCGGCCTTTGCAATCATCGGCCTCCCCGATCGCGCCCTGGGCGAAGCACGCGAGCGCGTGCGGGCGGCGATCCTCAACTCCGGATTTGCGTATCCGGCTGGAAAGCTTCTGGTCAACCTTTCGCCGGCCGACGTTCGCAAAGCGGGGCCGGCGTTCGACGTCGCCATCGCGCTTGCGTTGATGGGCATCGACGAACAAATCGATCGCGCGGCAATGCGCGAGTTCATCGCACTCGGCGAGCTCGCGCTCGATGGCAAGCTGCAGCCGGTAAGCGGAATTCTTCCAATGGTGTTGGGCGCGCGCAATGCGGGCTTCACCAAGCTGATCGTTCCGGCGCGCAATGCGGATGAGGCTGCGCTCGTCGCAGAGATCGAGCTCTACGCCGTCGATTCGCTGCAGCAGGTGGTCGCCGTCGTGAGCGGACACGGCGCGAAATGGCGCCGCCGGACCGCGGCTCCCGTTCTCGACGACGTCGACGCGCTCGCACACGGCGATCTCGCCGACGTGCGCGGGCAAATCGCCGCAAAACGCGCGCTCGAGCTCGCCGCCGCCGGAGGACACAATCTTTTGCTCGTCGGTCCGCCGGGATGCGGAAAGACGATGCTCGCGCGCCGCCTGCCCTCCATCTTGCCGCCAATGTCGCTGCACGAAGCCCTTGAAGTGACGAAAATTTACAGCGTCGCCGGCTTACTGGTGGATCGCGCGGGCATCGTGCGCGTACGCCCTTTTCGTTTTCCGCATCACACGATAAGCCAAACGGCGCTCGTCGGAGGCGGCGCGCTCGTCAAGCCCGGCGAAATCTCGCTCGCGCACCACGGCGTGCTCTTCCTCGACGAGCTGCCCGAGTTCACGCGCAGCGCGATCGAAGTGATGCGCCAACCGCTGGAGGAAGGCACCGTGACGATTGCGCGGGCCTCCGGAACGTTTACGTACCCGGCGCGCTTTCAGCTGGTCGCTTCGATGAATCCCTGCCCGTGCGGTTATCGCGGCACGCGGAGCACGGAGTGCCGCTGCGACGACGCGATGGTCGCGAAGTACGTCGGTAAACTTTCAGGGCCGCTGCTCGACCGCATCGATATGCAGATCGAGATCGGACGCGTGCCGTTCGACGACATGGTTCGCTACGACGGCGCCGAGCACTCCGCGCAAATCCGGGCGCGCGTTCTCGCAGCCCGCGAGCGCCAGAATAACCGCTTTGCCGGCACGGGGCTCTCGAATAACGCCGAAATTCCCGGCAACGCGATGCGGCGTTACTGCGCGCTCGACGAGAGCGCGATGCGCCTCCTCGCGCGTGCCAGCGCGAAGCGACAGTTCTCGGCGCGCGCGCTCGACCGCATCGCACGCGTCGCGCGGACGATCGCCGACCTCGGCGCACACGACGCAATCGCGGCCGAGCACGTCGCGGAGGCGATCCAGTATCGCAGTTTGGAAAGGCTGGGCGCCGCGGCATAACGTAACAAACCGCGTGCTATTTGCTGCGGCGCTCTTTGCTGCGCTTACCTCGCTGGTCGATACGTTCGTGGGGACGTCCGGCACGCCGGTCGGCGGTCCGATCGACACGTTTCCGGGCGCCGATCTGCCCTTCGGCATGGTGCAATGGAGTCCCGACACGCCCTCGCAGAATGCCGGCGGCGGTTACGAGTATAGCGACCGCGAGATCACGGGCCTCAGTTTGACGCACTTGAGCGGACCGGGCTGCAACGTCTTCGGCGATTTCGCAATCCTGCCGGCTGTCGGCGCGATTCCGAGCGATCCCTCATCGCTTCGCCAGCCGTTTACGCACGCAACCGAAGTCACCGCGCCGGGATGGTATGCGGTTTCGCTCGGTACCCCGGCGATTCGAACGGAGCTCAGCGTCACGCCGCGCACCGGAATCGGCCGATTCACTTTTCCTTCGACCGCGCAGGCGAATCTTTTCTTGAACGGCGCCTCGAATCAAGCCGGCGTCACGCGTGCGCACGTCGAGGTCGACGGCAACGACGGACTCTCGGGATCTGCCTCGAGCGGATTCTTCTGCGGCATGCCCGACCGGTACACCGTCTACTTTGCGGCGCGCTTCGATCGGCCGTTTCGACAATCGGGCAGCTACGCCGACGGCCGGGGCGCGTGGGTTTCCTTCGACACGACGCATCGCAACGACGTGGTCGTGAAAGTCGGCCTTTCGTTCGTGAGCGCCGCCGGCGCTCGTGCGAATCTCGCGGCAGAGGGCAAAAGCTGGAACATCATCGACGTTCGCAACCGCGCCACCGACGCTTGGAGTGCGATGCTCGGCCGCATTGCGGTGACCGGCGGCACGCAAGGCGAACGTCGCACGTTCTACACGGCGCTCTATCACGTCTTCCTCCATCCCAATCTCATCAGCGACGTAACCGGTAACTACACCGGCTTCGACGGACGAGTCCACCGCGTGCGGCCCGGCCACGACGAATACGCAAACTTCTCGGATTGGGATATTTATCGCACCGAAGTACCGCTGCTCGCGCTGCTCGCGCCGCGCCAAACGAGCGACATGATGCAATCGCTGGTCGATGCCGCCACGCAAGGCAACGGATGGCTTCCGCGATGGGCGCTCGTGAACGGTCCGACGAGCGTGATGGGCGGCGACTCGATCGATCCGGTGATTGCGGGCGCGTATGCATTTGGCGCGCGCGATTTTGACGCACGCGGCGCACTTGCCGCGATGGTACAAGGCGCCTCGACGACTGCCGGACAGCCCGGACAAGGCTGGTACGTTCCGCGCTGGGAGCTAGACGACGATTACCTGCAGCGCGGTTTCGTCGTGAACACGCATACGACGTCGGTTTCGCCAGGACCGAACGGCGCGTCGGAGACGCTCGAATACGCCTACGACGACTTCTCGATTGCGCGCCTCGCTTCGGCGGTCGGCAACGCGTCGGTGTACGCGCGATTCATGCGCCGCTCCGCAAATTGGATGACGCTCTTCGATACGAGCCGCGCATCAATCGAGCCCCGCGACTCCGACGGCGCGTTCATGCACTCGGCCGTCACCGAAAACGGCGAGAGCGGCTTTCAGGAAGGCAATGCGGCGCAGTATACGTGGATGGTTCCGCAGGATCTTCGCAATCTGATCGTCGCAATGGGCGGAACGCAATCGGCACGTACGAAACTCGACGATTTCTTCTCACAACTCAATGCCGGGCAGGATAAACCCTATGCGTGGCTCGGTAACGAGCCGAGCCTCGGATCGCCGTGGGTCTATCTCTCCGACGGCGCGCCGTGGCGCGCGCAAGAGATCGTTCGCCGCGCCCTGACGACGCTCTATGCCGATACGCCCGACGGGCTTCCCGGCAACGACGACCTCGGAACGATGAGCGCGTGGTACGTCTGGTGCGCGATCGGTCTCTATCCGCAAAATTCGGCCGCGCGCTATCTCGACGTCGGCGCCCCGCTCTTTACGTCCGTCACGCTGCGCGCACCCGGATCACCGGCGGTCGTCATGAATTCGCCGGGCAGTTCCGATGCGAATCTTTACGTCCAGCAGCTCGCCGTCAACGGCCGGCCGCGCAACGCGGCGTGGCTCAGCCTGCCGCTGCACCGAAGCCTGCGCCTCGACGTCGCGGTGGGCGATCGACCGAATAAGCAGTGGGCCGCGAGCGCGGACGCTGCGCCGCCATCGTTTGCGACCACGCAGCTCGTGACTCCGCCGTCTTCGGGCGCGGTCTTCGTTGCTACGAAAAGTCTTTCGATGGGCGCCGGCGCCGCTCGAGCGTTTGGCTTCTCAATCGCGAACGAGGGGACGGCTCCGGCCGTCGTCGCATGGCACGCGACGGTTCCACGCGGGCTCGAGCTAGCTCCGACCAGCGGCAGCGTCGCGGTAAACGCCGGGTCCCGCGCAACCGTATCGACGCAAATTGCCGCCGGCGGCGCGCTGAACGCCGGATACTACGGCGTCCGGTTCGACGCTCACGAGCAGAACGGCGCGCTCCTCGAGCATCTGATCGTGCCGGTTCGGGTGAGCAACGGCGCCGAGCGTCCGCGCATTGCCTACGCGCAGAATCGTTTCGGCAACACGATCACGCCAATCGATCTCGACACCGGTTTCACCGGGCCGGAGATTACCGTCGGTGAAGAGCCGCGGGACGCGGTACTCAGCGCCGACGGCACTCGGCTGTACGTTGCAAATCTCGCCGGCAATTCGATCAGCGTCGTCGACACGAACCGCCTGGAAACGATCGCGACGATCAAGACCGGTTCCGGACCAAACGGTCTCGCGCTCGAACCAACTGGACGAAGGCTGTGGGTCGCCAACTCCGGCGACGCGACGATTCAATCGGTCGATACGCGGTCGCTCACCACTTCGGCACCGATTGCGGTCGGCCTGAATCCGAAATCGATCGCGATTGCGCCCGACGGCTCGATGCTCTACGTGAGCAACAACGGCTCGAATACCGTCACGCCCGTCGACGTGCGATCGGGCCGCGCCCAACACGCGATTGCCGTCGGCAGCAAACCCTCGGGGCTTGCAATTGGCACCGACGGCACACACCTCTACGTCGCCGAGAGCGCCGACAACGACGTCAGAATCGTCGATCTCGCGGGCACGCACGATGCCGTGCGCATTCCGACAGGCGTCTATCCGATGCAGATTGCGCTCGCGCGCAACGGCAGCTTCGCGTACGTCACAAACTATGCAAACTCGACAATCACGCCGATCGATTTGACGACGCAACGAGCCATGGCGCCTATCCCGGTCGGCGGGGCGCCGTACGGCGTCGCCGTTACGTCAGACGGTCGCACGGCGGTCGTCGTATCGCATCGCGACGACAATTGCGTGCTCATCGACGTCGACAGCGGGCGCGTGAGTAGGCCGATTCCGCTCGGAATCGGCCCGTATACGGTGGCGGCGCCGTAATTACGTTGCCAGCGCCTCGAACTGCGGGATCGCGTCGCCGTCGAGAAATGCGCGCAGCTCGCCGGGCGAGAACTGCAAACCCGCCCAGAACGCGCCGAAGTCGCCGTACCGCGCGCTGGCTTCGTCGAAGCGCATCTCGTACACGAGCTTTTTAAAAACGAGCGGATCGTCGGCATACAGGTCGACGCCCCATTCGAAATCGTCGAAGCCGATCGAGCCGGAGATAACTTGCGTCACGCGGCCGTGGTACGAACGCCCGACGACGCCGTGCGCGCTCATCATCTTCGCTCGTGCTTCAAAGCCGAGAATGTACCAGTTCGCAACTTCCCCGCGCCGCTTGCTCATGGGATAGAAACACTGGTAGCGGCGCGACGGGATCTTCGCAAAAAGGCGGGGCGCGACGTACGGGCTTTCGGCCTGCTTGCGCATGAGCTCGTCGAACGCCGCAATCCATTCCGGCGATTGGGGCGGGAGTCCGCGCTGATTCAGCTCGGCATGGATCTTTCCGGTTGCATCGTAGAGCCCCAGCTCCAGGACCGAGACGTACGATCCTTGCGGATCGAGAAAATCGCGGAGCTCGAGCTTATCCACGAGCGTCTGGGCATAGGCTAAGCCATCGAAGCTGCGCGCGTAATGCGTGAGCATGAGATCGCCTTTGTGCCCGACGATCTGCGTCAGGCCGACGTCGCCGTCGTCGTTGCCTCTGAGGTGATCGACGAGATCCTCGGCGTGGCCGGCGTACTTATCGCGTCGCTTCTCCGGCAGCGCATCCCAGCGCCGCCGGTCGAATCCGAACATCCGGTGGAGAATCCACCAGCCTTCGATGGACTCGGGAACGTTGGGGTCGCGCATAACCTCTCGTGCTAGCGGGCCAAGACTTTGGCGCGTTTCACCTCGGCTTCGACCTCCGCCTCCAGCCGATCGGGGTGTTCGCGATACTTCGCCCAGAGCGGCGGCGTGTGCGCGATGTCGTTGAGCACGCGCGCGTAGACGGCGTTGACCGGCGTGGGAACGCGCAGTTCCAGCCCGGCCGACGCCACGGCGCCGTTGAGGACGTCGACCTCGGTCTGCGGACGCGCACGGCGCAGGTCGAGCAGGAGCGACGGCGGCTTCGTGCCGCGCGCGCCCGCGATGCTATGCGCCAATAGCGTACGCGAAACCGGAGTCGGTAACGCGGCCGCGCCAAAGAGCGCGCGCACCGGATAGCGCGGCAAGTCGATCGGCTCGACGTGCAGCGCCTGCATGACCGAACGCACCTCGCGAATCATGCGAATCTCAAGTGCAAAGATCTTGTCGAAGTGCACGAAACGATTCGGCAAAACGTTGAGGATCGCACAGCTTGCATTGGCGACGACGTTGAGCGCGAGCTTGCTCCACTTTAAGGACCGCCAGTCCTCGACGACCTTCACCGTCAGCCCCGTTCCGGCGAACGTTGCGGCGAGCCAGTTATAGGCATTCGCGCCGATCGGCGCCAGCGCCAAACCGCCCTCTTTTGCCGGCCGCGCGTTGCCGTCGCGATCCCGGTCGATCGGCGTGGTCAACGCCGCGGCGACGACGTTGTCCGCGCCGAACGCGGCGGCAATGCGCTCTTCGTTGCCGACGCCGTTTTGCGGCGAAATGAAGACGCACTTCTGCGGGTACGGGATCGCTTTGCGCAATGTGTCGATCGCGCCCTCGGTATCGTAGGCTTTCGTCGCGACCAGCGCGACGTCGGCGTCGAACGGGCGCACCTCATCCAAGGCTCTCGGCGCGTATGCCACCTCGACGCCGATGCCCCGAAGTAAATCGCCTAAATACGTGCCGACGGCCCCTTTGCCGACGATATAGACGTTCATACGGAGACGCCCGTCGAACCGAAGCCGCCGCCGCCGCGCTCGGTCGGTGGAAGTTCGTCAACGACTTCGAATGCAGCGCGCGCCACCGGACTCACGATCAGCTGCGCGATGCGATCGCCGCGCCGCACGACGAACGGTTCGGTTCCGAAGTTCGCCAGCACGACTTGCACCTCGCCGCGATAATCGGCATCGATGGTGCCCGGCGAGTTCAGACAGGTCACGCCGTTGCGAATCGCAAGCCCGCTGCGCGGCCGTACCTGCGCTTCGTACCCGACCGGCAACGCGATCGAAAAACCGGTCGGGACCAGCGCGCGGGCGCCCGGCAACAGCGTGAGCTGTTCGCGTACCGCCGCGCAGAGATCGGCACCGGCGGCGTGCTCGCTTTTATAATCGGGAAGCGCCAATCCATCGCCCTGCGGCAGACGCACCAGCGCGACGCGCACGTTTTGCATGAAGCTCCGTCAGAGACCTATAACTGCGCCAGTTCTTCGCGGAAACTTTCGATGTCGCGGAACGAGCGATAGACGCTCGCAAACCGGATGTACGCAACGGGATCGAGCGATCGCAATGCCTCCATCAGCTTCTCGCCCACGAGCGACGACGCGACCTCACTCTCGCCGCGCGCAAAAAGCTCGCGTTCGAGATCCGCAGCGACGGCTTCCATGCGACTCTCGGAAATTGGCCGTTTTTCGCATGCCTTGCGCAAGCCCGCGAGAATTTTGTCGCGGCTATACTGCTCGCGTCGCCCATCCTTCTTGACGACGAAGAGGCGCGGAACTTCCATTCGCTCGTAGGTAGTAAAGCGATGCTTGCAGCGCGGATCGAGGCATTCGCGCCGCCGGCGTACCACCGTTTCGTCGTCGCGCGAGTCGACGACGCGCGTTTCGCTCTTGCGACAAGTCGGGCAGGTCAGCGGTCAGTCTCTCCCCCACGGCATATCTTGTGGGTGCACGTATTATACGTCACTATTGGTAGGGAAGGCAAAAAAAGCCCCAACGCATCGCGTGCGTTGGGACTCATTTGCGACGCGTCGCTTGCCTTAGGCGGCGCCGATCTTGAACATCTTCGTGCCGCACTCCGGACACTTGCCTTGCACGGCCGGGCGGCCGTTCTTCATCTGAATCTGCACCGCGTCCTTGATTTCACGCTTTGCCTTGCACTTGACGCAATATGCTTCTGCTGCCAACTCTCGTCCCTCCGTTTGCGGCCTGCCTATTCCGTGACGGCCGCCCCTTCCCCCGCATACCCGCTCCTAGCGCGAACGCCGCAGCCGCGTGATGGAGGGGCGATGCGGGACCCGATCTTCGTGCCGCGCGAGCGCCTGGAGTCGGCTCGGGAGGGGCGTGGCTTTGCGGCCGCGGCCTCGGGCCTATGGGTCTGCGGCTCGCTCGAGGGCCTCGCGCGGCCCTGCGTCGCCATTGTGGGAACGCGGGCGGCGACGGGCTACGGTCGCCGGCTCGCCCATCGGTTCGCCGCCGATCTAGGCCGCTCGGGATGCGGCATCGTCTCGGGCCTGGCACTCGGCATCGACGCCGCGGCCCACGAAGGCGCGTTGGAGGCCGGCGCGCCGACCATCGGCGTGCTCGGCGGGGGGCACCATCGGTTCTTCCCTCGACGCAACCGGACGCTCGCCGATCGAATGATTGCCGGCGGCGGCGCGGTGCTCTCGCCCTACCCGCCCGAGCACGACGCCTTCCCGCAACAGTTCCTGCAGCGCAACGGGATCGTTGCCGCGCTCGCCGACGCCGTGGTCGTCATCGAGGCGCCGGCTCGCAGCGGCGCGATCAACACCGCAGGCTGGGCGGCAGGGCGTATTCCCGTGCTCGCCGTCCCGGGCGATGTCGACCGCAAGCACGTCGCGGGCTGTCTGGCGCTGATTCGGGATGGCGCGACCTTGGCGCGCGATGCGGCCGACGTGCTCGAAGCGCTGGGGCGCCTGAGCCTCGTTCCGGCGCCGTGCATTGCACCCGCGAGCGACGATCCGGTCTCGGCCGCGTTGCTGGCCGCACTCGATTCCGGCGCATTGGAGTTTGACGAACTCGTCACCGTAAGCGGAGTTGAACCGGCCGCGGCGCTTGCAGCGCTTTCGTTGTTGGAACTCGATGGAGCGGTCGAATCTCGAGGCGCGACGCGCTACGCGCGGGTCGTCGCTCCATCGCGCGGCGAAGAGTTGCTGCGATGAATCGCCACGCTGCACCGGAGCAGCTTCCGCTCGACGACGCGCTACAGGCATTTCGCGAAGCCGCAGCCGGAGCCGCGTCTGCTGCCTACGCCATTCCGGCGCCGGAGCTGGCATTCGAAGCGCCCCGGCGGCCCGAGTTCGGTGACTTTGCAACGAACGTTGCGTTCGCGCTGGCGAAGACGGCGCGCCGTTCGCCGCAAGCGATTGCATCGGAAATTGTGGACCGGTTGACGCACGACGCGCCGGCTCTCGCCGAAAGCTTCAGCTCGATCGAAGCGGTCGGCGGTTTCATCAACCTGCGTTTGGCACCGCCGGTCTGGCAAGCGGCCATCGCGAAAATTCTGCGCGAGGGCGATCGCTTCGGGAAAGCGCCCGCGCAGAATAAACGCGTATCGCTGGAATTCGGCAGCGCCAATCCAACCGGACCACTCGTCGTCGTGCAAGGCCGTTCGATGTCGATCGGCGACACGCTCGCAAACGCCATGCGATTGCGCGGCTATGACGTCTTCACCGAGTGGATCATCAACGATGCCGGCGGGCAGCTCGACGCGCTGGGACGCTCGATCTACGCGCGATACCGGCAGACGTTCGATTCCGAGTATCCGTTTCCGGACGACGGTTATCCCGGCGAATATTTGCTTCCGATCGCGCAAACGATCGCGCATCGCGATGGCGAGCGATGGTCGCAAGCGCCCGAAGACGAGTGGCTACCGTATTTTGCGAAGTTCGGCCGCGACCGGCTCGTTGCGGAGCAGCGCGCAACGGCACGCCGCTTCGGTGTCGAGTACGACCTATGGCAGAGTGAAGCGGAGCTGCACGAAACCGGTAAGGTCCGCGAAGGAATCGAGCGCTTACGCCAGCTCGGGTTGACGTACGAGCAGGACGGTGCGCTCTTCTTTCGCGCGACGCAGTTCGGCGACGACAAAGACCGCGTGCTCCTGCGCCGTGACGGACGGCCGACGTACCTTGCAATGGACGTCGCGTATCATTTTCTCAAGCTCAAGCAGAACGACCGGGTCGTCGACATTCTGGGACCGGACCACCACGGCTACATCGGCCGGATCAAGGGATTAGCGGCGGCCCTTGGTTACCCCGGCCACCTCGACGTTGCAATCGCGCAACAGATAACGCTGCTGCGCGGCGGCGAGCAGGTAAGCATGAGCAAACGCGCGGGCGAGATCGCGACGCTCGATGAGATCGTCGACGAAGTCGGCGTCGACGCCGCGCGCTTCTTCTTCATCATGCTCGCAATGGAGTCGCCGCTTTCATTCGATTTGAAGCTCGCGGTTGAAAAAAATAACGAGAACCCGGTCTACTACGTGCAATACGGACACGCCCGCATCGCATCGGTGCTCCGGCGCGCGTTGCCCGAAGACGTCGAAGCGGCGACCGGCGCGGATCTCGCGCCGCTCGTTCATGCGTCGGAACTGGCGTTGGCGCGGCGCTTATCGGAGTTTCCCGCCGTCGTTGCGGGCGTCGTCGATCATTTAGCGCCGCACCGTCTCGCGCGCTACGCGCGCGACGTAGCATCGGACTTCCACCAGTTCTATACCGAGTGCAGGATTCTCGCCGAGGAACGGGCGCTGCGCCTCGCGCGCTTGGCGCTCGCGTTGGCGGCAAAGAGCGTGCTCGCGCGGACGCTGGCACTCGCCGGCGTCAGCGCGCCCGATTCGATGTAATCGCGTTCGTGCCCGGATTGCTCGCAGCGATCTGGCTGCTCGGTCTCTTCGCGGCTGCGCCCGTGCTGCGCACCGGCTCGCGCTACGATTTCCCCGATCGGCTGCGCGATGCGCTCGTACTCGGCGTCGCGATTCCGTTCGGGTTGGGTTTCGTGCACCTGCTCTATCCTGCAGCATTATGGTTGGCCCTCGCGCTCTGCTTTGCCGCATCAGTGATTCGGCGAAGGCTCGCGACCGGCGCACCGCGCGATTCGGGTTCGCCCGTCCCATACGTCTTGATCGCTGCGCTCGTCGCCGTCGCATGGCCGCAGCTGATGCGGCCGCCGCTCGACGGCGACTCGCTTTCGTATCATCTGCCGAACGCGGCCGCGTGGGTGCAGGCGCATTCACTCTGGATCACGGTTACGCGTTATTGGTGGTACCCGCCGGCCTCGGAGCTCTTTGCGTCTGCCCTTTACAGCGTGAGCGGACCGTTTGCGTTACCCTGGTGCGGTTTCGGCGCGCTCGCGCTCTTGGGCTTTCGTATCGGCGCGTGGGTGCGCGAGGCGTACGCCGCACCGCCGCTGCTCGCCGACGCGCTCGCCGCGGCAACGGTGACGATTTATCCCATCGGGATCCAGGGCGGAACGATGCAGAACGACGTGTGGCTGGCGGCGTTCTTCGTCGAAAGCCTCTGGTCGCTGCGCGCCCGCACGCGCGGAAGCGCCGCGATTCGGACGCTCGCCGTCACGGCCCTGATCAAGCCCCAGGGATGGATCTTAGCGCTCGTGGCGCTGGCTGCCGGCCAGGCGCGCCGCCGCGTGTGGCTCACAACGGCGGTTGCGGTCGGTATATGGATTCTGCACGATGCGGCTCTTTTGCGGAGCGCTGCGATTGCGCCGGCGGCCGCTGCCCGCGCCAACATTTTCGCTTCGACGATCTTCGCGCACGGCGCCCAAGCGTTCGCAACGCTCGCCGTCGTGGCACTGCGCGTCTCACCATTTGCGTCGCTCGCATTGCTCGCCGCACTGCTTTCGCCGGCGATCGCGCGACGCGATGCGCTTCTGCGGTGGGCGCCGTGCGCCGCCGCGCTGCTCTTTTTACTCTTGCCGTTCGGCTATGCGACGTCGGTCGCGCAGCTGGCGACGGGCGCATCGTTACGCTTCGCAGCTCCGGCCATGGCTGCGGGAGCGCTCGTGCTGGCGCCGTATGCGAAACGCATCACCACGTTGGCAACGGTACTGCTGTTGGCTTCAACGGCATACGGCATTTGGTACGTGCTCGCGATCTTCTGGAACGACGGCGGCACGCACGTCGCGATCGCGTTCGCGCTTCTTGCCGCCGCGGTTGCGGGCGTGGCGCGGATCCGGCGCATCGCATGGGCAAATGCTGCCGGTTTTGCATTCGCCGTGATCGCGACGGCGTATCTGGCAGCGCGTCATCCGCTCGACTATTACGCCGACGCGCTGCGCGTGGGCGCCACGCCGCCGGGGATCTACCGCTGGATCGCGACGACGCGTCCGCCGGCGATCGGCGGCTGGGGCTTGCGCTTAGGCGTCGTCAACGTTCTATCGCCGCGAACGCGCACGCTCGATCTGCCGGATCGCGATGCCTGCGCGCAAGCTCGCCGCGAAAGCGCGGCGCTCGTAGCGGTTGAGCAAAACGACCTGTCACCGAGCGAAAATGCGGCACGATTGGCCGCCGCGCGCGATTGCGGCGTAACGCTCTTCGCCGATGCAACGGCGGTCGCTACGCGCCCGTAAGAGTTCTCTAGCTGGTGCGTTCGAGCTGCGCCGTGATCCAGGGTGCGACGAAATAGCGCCAAAGAATTTTGATGAGCGCAGCCGCCGGAATTCCCAAAATAAGGCCGGGGATGCCGAAGAGCTCGCCACCGGCAAAGACGGCGAACATCGAAGCGATCGGGGATACACCCACCGACTGACCCATGATCTTCGGCACGAGGACGTTATCGCTGACGCGTGCCATGCCGAACATGATGACCTGAACCCAAATGATCATCCAGAGACCCTGCGGCGCGCACATCGGAAGCGCGATCAGTTGGGCAATCAACATGCCGACGACCGGAATGGCGTACGCGACGCCGGAAATGATTCCGATGATGAGTGAGAACTTAAAGCCGATCAAAGCAGTCAGAATCGCGATCACGGTTCCGGTGATGGCGCTGACGATTACCTGGCCGGAGATATAATTGCTGAAAAGCTCCGTTACTTCCGCGGCCAGCTTCGCCGCCGTTTGCCGTTTGCGCGGGGGAAAAAGCGATACGAAGCTGTCGGAGATTTGCGTGTCGTACTGCAGGAAGAAAAACGACAGGATGATCGCGGAGAACGCGATGAAGAATCCGGTCGCGGTGTTGAGCGCGATTGCGCCCAGAGATGCAACCGTCCCGGCAATGACGCTCGACGCTTGCGATGCGCCGATCTTGCCGAAATTCAGCTCCGACGCGGGGATCTTGATCATCGGGAAGTGCTGCTCGAGCGCGGCTTCAGCATCGAAGACCCAGCCTTGCGCGGCCGTCGCATAGCTCGGAAGATTGGTCGCAAGCTCCTGCGTTTGACTGATCGTCAGAGGAATGACGATCACCAGAAAGATCGCGACGATCAGCAGCAGTCCGGCAAAAACGATCGCAATCGCGGCCAGCTTGGGCATGCGGCGCTCGAGCCGCACGGCGATGGGGTGAACGCCAAACGCGATGAATGCCGCGATGACGAAGATTGCGATCGTCCGCGGAATGTGCTTCACAAGCCAAAACGCCGCCCATACGAGCAGGATGATGACGACGCCGATGGCGATGCGGCGCCACAGGGCCGGGGTTACAGCGGTTTGCACAGCAATCGGCGCTCCGTCCGATATCCGGCGCGCTCGTAGAGCCGCCGTGCAGCCTCGTTCTCTTCGGTGACCATCAAAGCCATATACGGTAGAAGGCGCCTTCTTGCCTCATCCTCGGCCGCAGCGAGCAGCGCCGCGCCTACCCCTTCACCCCGCGCGCCGGGCTTAACGGCCATATAGGCCACGAACGCCTGCGGCTCCAGCGTCACCTCGTCGGCAAGCCCATCGAGCATCAGCAGAAACCCGACCCGCTCGCCATCGCGCTGGGCGATGAGCTTCACGTGCGATTGGTCGTCCACGATATCGTAGAGCCGGTCGAATGCCGTGCGCACCTTCGATTCGCTCGCCGGCCGAAACGACGCGACGCTCGACATCGCGCACTCGCGCCCGAGCGACTTGATGAACGCAGCGTCATCCGCGCCGCCGGCCGCGCGTACTGCGAGCGTCACGCGCGGCGCGAGCCCGGATCGGTGAGCGGCTCTCCGGCGCGGCATTGCGGACACTCCGCCTCGTCGTACGATTGCAGCGGTAAATCGAGCAGCGCCACAGTGTTCCCGATCCTGTCGCCCTTCGACACGCTCAGGGTGACAGGATCGGCGCGTGACACGATCACGCCCAATCCGACGATTGAAGCGCCGGTGGCGCGAACGACGTCGATCGTTTCCCGCATGGATTGGCCGGTGGTGAGAACGTCTTCGACCAGCAGCGCCCGATCGTCCGGCCTCAGAGTGAACCCACGGCGCAACACCGGTACACCGTTTACTTTCTCGACGAAGATCGCTTTGGTGCCGAGCTGACGCGCGACTTCGTATGCCAAAAGTATTCCGCCGACTGCGGCGCCCACGACGATCGTCGGTTCGAGCGAACGAAAACGATCCGCCAGCTCGCGCGCGACGCGCTCGAGCAGCACCGGGTCTTCGAGAATGCGAAACTTTTGAACGAAGCGATCGCTGTGACGGCCGGAGCTCAAACGGAAGTGACCCTGAAGCAGCGCGCCGCGTTCCGCCAGCGCGCCGTGCAGATCCGCTTGAGTCAGGCTCATGCGCGAACCGACATCTGCTCGAGAATCTCTTTGGCGGCAGCGAGTGGATCCGACGCCTCGACGATCGGACGGCCGACGACGACATAGTCGGAACCCGCCGCGACGGCCTCGGCGGGCGTGGTAACGCGCTTCTGATCGCCGTGCACGCTGCCGGTCGGGCGAATTCCGGGCGTCAGCGTGAGAAAATCGTCGCCGAAGAAATGCTTGAGGTCGCGAACCTCGTGCGCGCTGCAGACGACGCCGGCACAGCCGGCGTCGCGCGCCAATGCAGCGAGCCGAATCGCGTTTTCGCCCGGACCGCCTTGAAAGCCCAGCTCGTTGAGATCTTCAGGCGCGATGCTCGTGAGCAGCGTCACCGCCATCACGTTGGGCGGCTCGACGCCGAGCTCGGCGGCGCGTTCGTTCGCCGCATCCACGGCGGCGCGCATCATTTCCAGACCGCCCAGAGCGTGCACGTTGATCAGATGCACGTTCGGACGTACCAGCTGCGCCATTGCCGCCGCCACCGTCCGCGGAATGTCGTGCAGTTTCGCGTCGATGAACGTGCGGACGTCGCGCGCTTCACAGTACGTGAGAATGCGTTGAGGATAGCCGCAGAGCGCTTCGAGCCCGATTTTGACGATCACGTCGAGATCGTAGAGCTGATCCACCAGCGCTTCGGCGCGTTCGGCGCTGGGAACGTCGAGCGCCACGATTAACTGCGCCATTGCATCAACCTCTCACCCCTCGTCTCCTTCGTATTGGTGCGGTGTGGCAAAGCCTACATTCGCTTTTCCGACGATCGCGTCGATGCTCGCGCACCCGCGGCGCGCCAGATACGCTTCGAGCTCGGCGACGATGCGCTCGGGAACGCGCGGGTCGGTGAAGTTCGCCGTTCCGATCGAAATCGCACTCGCACCCGCCAAAAAGAACTCGAGCGCGTCGGTGACGGTTTCGATGCCGCCTTGGCCGACGATCGGGATCTTCACCGCTTGCGCCACTTCGTAGACCGCAAGCACCGCGACCGGCCGGATCGCGGGGCCGGAGAGTCCGCCGCTGACATTTGCTAACCGCGGATGCCAGGCTTCCACGTCGATCGCCATGCCGCGCACGGTATTGATCACCGCCAGCGCGTCGGCACCGGCGGCTTCGGCCTCACGTGCGACGGCGCAAATATCGGTGACGTTGGGTGAGAGTTTCACGATCAGCGTTTTATCGGTTCCGGCGCGTGCGGCGCGAACGACGCGCGCCGTGAGACCAGGATCGCATCCGAACGTCTCGCCTTCGCTCGCGACGTTCGGGCAGGATACGTTGAGCTCGATCGCGGCGATCTCGCTCCGTGCCGCCAAACGCTGCGTGACATAGGCATAATCGTCGATCGAAAATCCGGCAACGCTGCCGACGAGCTTGCACGGCCGGCCCGAATATTTCGGAAGCTCGCGCTCGAGATACCACTCGATTCCGGGATTCTGCAATCCGATCGCATTGAGCATGCCCGCCGACGTGTGAACGATTCTCGGCATCGGATTGCCGAGGCGCGGCAGGCGCGTCACGCTCTTGAGCACGATCGCTCCAATCTTGCGAAGATCGGCGAACGGTGCGAACTCCTCGCCGGTGCCGTAGCAGCCGCTGCCCATGAGCGTCGGATACGCAAGCTCGAGCTGTCCAATCCGCGTCGTAAGACTCGGCCGCACGTTCACCATCGCAGCTCGTCGGCGAGAAAGACCGGGCCTTCGCGGCAAATGCGCGCGTAAACCACGTCGCTGCCGCCGCGCACGGCGGGCGGAAAGCTCGGTGCTTGCGAGCTGTGACCGGCAAGCGGCACGACGCATCCCCAGCAGCCGCCGATGCCGCAGCCAAACGTTTCTTCGAGCGCGAGCTGCGCCGGAATGCGAAGTTCCGTCGCGATGCGCGCGACGGTTCGCAGCATCGGCGTCGGTCCGCAGGCGTAGATGGCTTCGGGTTTGCGCGCGCGCTCGAGGGCGTCGGTGATGAATCCGCGTTCGCCGGCGCTGCCGTCATCGGTCGTCAACACCAGCTCGCATCCAGCATCGGCGAAGCGTTGCGCTTCGACGAGCAGTTCAGCCGTACGCGCTCCGTAGAAGAGCCGCACGCGTGCGCCGTCGCGCAGCAACTCGCGCGCGCAGAGCAGTACCGACGCGATTCCGACTCCGCCGGCAACGATCGCAACGTCTCGCGCGTTATTCATACATTGAAAACCGTTGCCGAGCGGACCAACCACGTCCAAGCGATCGCCGCAGCGAAGCTCGGCGAGCTCACGCGTGCGTTTGCCGGTTACAAAGAAGAGAAGGCTTGCGCGCTTGCCTTCCGCTTCATAGACGGCAAGCGCCGTTGCAGCCGTTTGCGCGCTTGGAGGAATCGCCATGACGTATTGGCCGGGTCGCGTCGCACCCGCTAATTGCGGCGCATCGAGCGACAAATGAATAACGCCGGCCGCCAATTCGTGACGTTCGAGCACCGTCGTTTCGTGCACGGCGGCAGTATGGTCGGTCGTCGCCATCGCTTCACGGTTTTTCAACAAATTCTTACTAAAATCTCCGGAAACGGCTACACACCCTTGCTACCTGAGCCGTTATACTGTATAGAGAGCGTAAATAAATGGGAAAGGAGGGTCCGCAGATGGCAGGTCTTATCGTCTTCAAATCGCTAGCCGACGCACTCAGAGCGGGCTATCAGGTTTACGATCGGACTGCGGACGGATATCTGGTCAGGACTCGCACGGCCGCTGGTTGGGCTATGGCCTTGGTGTCCTGCAAATAGAATCGTCTTTTTTTCGATGTGCAATGCCGCCGGTCGCTTGACCGGCGGCATTGTTTTTTTCCTCTTTTGGGCGTTGCCCTGAGCCTGTCGAAGGGTCAGCCGCGGTAGTCGGGGGGTGAGGCCGGCTTCTCGATCTCGGGCGTCGGGCCCGGGCGCCAGCCGCCGTACGTGGCCGGCCCCGGAGGAACCGCTCCGGCACTCTGCGGGCCGGGCGTCCCCGACGCCGTCGACGGACCCGGGCCGAAGCGCTGCCGGGTCGACGCCGGGCCGAAGCTGGCTCCGCCGAGCACGGCGCTGATGATCTGGGCGATTCCCACGAAGAGGGGGATCAGTCCGCCCAGGAGCCAGGGACCCGGGTACCACACGCCGCCGCGGTTTCCGATGAAGCTCAAACCGATCAGAAGTGCCAATCCGATGCAGGCGACTTGCATGCCCCTGCGCAGCTGCTGCTGAGCGTAGAAGTCATGCGGATAGTAATCATAGTGGTTCGCCATGTCTTGCGGAGCTGCGCCGGGCGTCCAGCCGTGCTTCATGGCGCGCCGCATGTCGCGCGCGTTGGGCGGCGGCACGACGCCGCGGCGCAGCATCTCCATACGCTCCTGGTGCGCGAGAACTCGCGAGACGATCCAGCCCATGACCGGCAATCCGAAGATGCACGTTACGGCAAGGGCGGCTACGATGTTGTCATCCATTATTGGAATGCTCCGTTGGTGGTAATGTGAATCGATCCGTCATCGGTGGCCAACTTCACGCGGCCGGTGCCCGCGCCGAGACGGATCGTGCGCTGCGCGGAAGAGTCGTTATCGCTTGAGAATCCGTCGACGGTGATCTTTCCGTCGCGCGTCGAGGCATCGACGGTGACGTCGGCGCCGGGCGCGAAGCGTACGCGCATCCATCCATCGGCGGTCTGCAGGCTCGCGTCGTTTCCGACGCTCAAATTGCCGGCCTCGATATGGCCGTCGCGCGTCGTGCCGACCAGCGAGTTGACGGCAACGTTGTCGAGCGAGAGATGCCCGTCCATCGATTCCATCGCGAGGCGGTCGCCGCGCACGTTCGTCGCGCTGATATAGCCGTCATCGCTGTGCGCATCGACGCTGCCGCGCAGATCGCTCAGGCTGATGTGGCCGTCAACCGAATGAACGCTCACGCCGCCGTCGAGGCCATTGACCTCCGCGCCTTCGCACCGTGCGACCTCTAGGCGCGCGCCGGGCGGCACGTCGACTTCGATGCGCTGCACGCTCATGTCAAAAATGCTGAAGGTGGCGCGGCCCCCGTCGGGTCGCGCGATGCGCACGCCGTCGGCCGTGCGGGTAGCCGTCAAGTGCGGATATGGACCGCTCGAGAAGACGGCGCCGCGGATGCGCGTCAGATCGCGCACGTGGACCAGCTCGTCACCCGACGTGCCGACGATGACGCGCGAGCGCGGATCGTCGATGACGACGTGGGGCGTCGCGCCGGCCGCGAGCGGCGCGATCGGCGCCGCGGCGAAATCCGGCGAATGCAAGCTTGCGGCAAACGACGTGCCGCCGCGTCCGAGCGCGTAGATCGCCATGCCGACGATCGCAATCTCGGCCGCGAGGAGCATCGCGACGACCGTTGCGCGCGACATTTTAGAGCCTCGGCCCCCAGCCGTCAAAGGTGGGGCGCAGGGATTGCGCGGAGTTCCGGTCATCTTGCGGCAGAGTCGGCCGCTCGGAGCGGATACCGCGGGGAAGAGTTTTGTTCGGGATCGTGGTCATTTTTGGGTTGGGCCTCCGTAAAAGTTCCTGCCCCAGTTACGGCGCGGCGGCCCGGATGTTTCGAAACAACGGGCCGGGCTGCCGCGTAAAAGAGGCGTGTCGGCACTCTTGCCCCTTCGACTCGCTCCGCTCGCTCAGGACAGGCTCCTTCGACTCGCTCCGCTCGCTCAGGACACGTTGCGAGCCCCGGCCGTGCACGTGAAAGCTGAGCCGGCGGACGGCGATTTGGTAGCGTTGACGCTCCGCGGCAACACGGAGGCGTTTGCGACGCTGGTGGAGCGGTACGACCGTGCCGTCTACCATCTGGCGTACCGGACGCTGCACGACGTCGAAGAGGCGCGCGACGCGACGCAGGAGGCGTTTTTCAAAGCGTTTCGCAGCCTGCGGACCTTCCGGCAAGGCTCCAAATTCTCGACCTGGATCTTCGCGATTACGTATCACGCGTGCTGCGACCGGCTGAACCGGCGAAAGCACTATGCAAGCGAGGAGCTGCCGGATCGCGCCGATGCGGCGCCGGGGCCCGAAGCGCGCGTCATCGCGCTCGACGAGGCCTCCCGGCTACGCGCCGCAATTGATTCGCTGCCCGAAAAGTATCGCACGGTCGTGACGCTCTTTCACCTTCAAGGTAAGCAGTACGAAGAGATCGCGACGGTACTCGGCCTGCCGATGGGTACGGTAAAAACGCATTTATTTCGCGCGAAGGAGCAGCTGCGCAGGCTTCTGAGCGGGACGGAGGTAACCGAATCGTGACGATGGACGAACTCGAACGCGCAATCATGGAGCTCCCGCTGGAGGAGCCGCCCGACGGCTTGCGTGCGTCAATCTTGCTCGCCACGGCGTACCACCGCCCGGTCCCGGCTTTTTCGCTTCACGAAGTGGCCGTGTTCGGCACGCTCGGCGCCGTCGCGCTCTGGCTCATCGTGCTCCTGGTCTCGGGGGGCGGGTCGCTCTTCGTCCACACGCTCTCGGCGATTAGCTCGGTTGTTTTGCGCAGCTTCTCGAACGTCGCGTTCGTTTCGTGGCTCGCCGCGGGCAGCGCGGCGGCGCTCTGGCTCACGCTTCTCACGGGAAGTCACCCGATTGCGGCGCTTTCTCACAGGTCCGACAGACAGGACGCACGATAATGTATCGTCATGGAGAAACACGCACCGCAGGAGCGGCGCCCGTATAGAGTCCTGATCATCGAGGACGACGCGGCGATCAGCCGCGTCTTACAACTCGAGCTGGAACACGAAGGCTACGAAATCGAGGTCGCACGCGACGGACTTGCCGGCCTCGAAAAAGCGCTCAAAGAACCCGATCTGGTGATCTTGGATCTCATGCTTCCGCGCATGGACGGCATGGAGGTCTGCAAACGGATTCGTGCCAAGAGCCGCGTTCCCATCATCATGCTGACCGCGCGCGACCGGGTGCCGGACCGTGTGGCCGGTCTCGACGTCGGCGCCGACGATTACATCGTCAAACCGTTTTCGACCGACGAGCTGCTGGCACGCGTTCGCGCGCGGCTGCGCGAGCGCACGCCGCAAGGCAACGTGATCACGTATCGCGACGTCGTGATGGATCGCGATCGCCACGAAGTGCATCGCGGCGGGAAGCCGATCTCGCTGACGGCCAAGGAGTACGCCCTGCTGGAGTACCTGCTGCTGCACCGCAATAAAGTGCACACACGCGACGAGCTCTTCAACGGCGTCTGGGGCAGCGATTTTCTCGGCGATTCGAACTTGATCGACGTCTACATTCGGTATCTGCGCGGAAAGATCGACGACGGCTTCGACGACAAGCTCATCACGACGGTCCGGGGCGTAGGCTATACGATCAAGGACTAACGTGACGCTGCCATAGACGACCATGTCGCTAAAGTGGCGCATCGCGCTGGGATATTCGGTTCTGCTCATCGTCGCCATGACGGCGATGAGCGGGCTCATCGTCTGGCGCTTTCAGCAGATTCTCTACGATCAGGCCGAAACGAGCGTGAACGCGACGATGAAGGCGATCGTGCAATTTGCCCAACAGTCGACGACGCCGTTCTCCCTTGAAGATCCGTCGGTGGGAACGCTGCAATTTCTCTTCAACAGCGCCAACCTCGCCACGTGGAACTCCGCAAACAGTTTCGTGCAGGTCGATTCCGGCGACGGTTACCCGCTGGCAAAAACCGCGAACCTGGGAGGAGCGACCATACCGACCAATCCGAAGCTCTCCGCCGGCCACGACGTGGCGTACCGGGAGATCGTGCTCGGCGGCCGGCCGTTCCTCGTCGAAGACCGTTACCTTCTCGAGGGCACCAACTCGGCGGTCATTCACGTCGCCGAGCCGCTCGACACGCTGAAGCGTACGTTCGGGCGCGCCCGCCAAGCGATTGCCGTCGTATTAGCCGCAACGGCTGCCGCAGTAGTGATCTTCTCGATCCTGTTTGCTTCCGAAGTGACGACGCCGATTAACGCGCTCGCGCGCGAGATGCGCGAGATCGGCTCCGACCGGCTCTCACTCGCGGCCTCAACTCTGGACGGCAAGGTCGGCGGCAACAGGCTGCGCCGGCGCGACGACGAGATCGGACGGCTTGCCAAGAGCTTCAACGATCTGCTTGCACGGCTTGCCGAAGCATTTGCGCGCGAACGGCAGTTCATCTCCGACGCATCGCACGAGCTCAAAACGCCGTTGACCTCGATCAACGCAAACGCCCAGATGCTGCTGCGATGGGGGGATCAAAATACGACGATCCGCCGCGAGAGCTTGGAGACGATCGTACGCGAAAGCTCGGACTTGGCCGGGATGGTGAACGGCATGCTCACGCTCGCCAAGGCCGACCGCGGCGATGAGATTCCCAAAGAGCCGCTCTCGCTGGCACAAATCGCGAGTGAAGTCGCACACAACGCCATGCCGCGCGCCGCCGAAAAGCGAATCGATCTGACATTCGAGCACGGCGGCACGCCGATCGTCTACGGCGACGCCGCCTTGATGCGGCAGATGATCGGCAATCTGGTCGACAATGCAATCAAATTCACGGAGCGCGGCCGCGTTGACGTCCGGGTCGGGGAAGCACCCGAGCAGGCGTGGGTGGAAGTTGCCGACACCGGCCCCGGAATCGCCGAGGGCGAACGCGGGCAGATTTTCGAGCGATTCTATCGCGAGGATAAGGCGCGTTCGCGCATCGTGCCGGGGACGGGGCTCGGGCTGGCGATCGTCCGTTCCATCGCCCGGGTCCATGGCGGTGAGGCGACCGCGGGCAAGGCGCCGGGCGGCGGCGCGCTCTTCCGTGTTGTCTTACCTCGCATAAAGCTTCCGCTCACCGAGCTTTCATGATGCCCGTCGGCGCCCCCCGATACAATGAAGCCGTGCGCCGAGGATGGTGGCGGGGAGCACTCGTGACGCTCGTCGCCTCGTTTTGTTGCCTGAACTTCGCCGCCCCCGCGCGGGCCGACGAAGAGTTTGACGTTGGCCCGTCGCCGGTCATCAACGTCAACGGCGGCCGCGGCCAGGTCACGATTCAGACCTGGGACCGCCCGCAAGTGCTCATCGCCTCGGAACAACCCACCGACGTCCGGCACCTCACCCCGGACCAAGTCGATCCGCGGATTCCCAAGCAGTTCCAGATGCCGTCGCATAGCATAGATACCGAGCACGGCCCCGTGACGCTTGCAGCCGAGTCATTCGTGCTTCCTGAGATTTCCGGCGGCCCGCACGATGCGATCGTGGCCCGCGGCAACGGGCGGATGACGATTATGATTCCGCGCGGGACGGCGATGGTGATTGCGCATTTGCGCGCCGGCCACTTGACGATCAACGATTACCACGGCGTCTTGGTGGCGCACGTGCGCGGCGCCCAGGTGTCGCTCAATCGCGTCGGCGGCACGGCCTACGTCGAATCGCTGCGCGGGCGCGTCGTCGCAACCGACTCGACGTTCGAACGCTTGCGTGCCCGCACCGCCACCGGCGACATGCTCTTTCGAAGCTGCACGTCGCATCAAATCCAAGCAAACAGCACGTACGGTTCGATCGTCTACGACAACGGCGACTTTCAGCCGGGGTTAGCGCGCTTCGAATCCGAGCACGGCAACGTCGCGCTCGGCGTACGCGGTAACGCGCAGATCGGCGCGCATAGCGGCGCGGGCCATGTCGAATCGAGCTTCCGCGACGATGCTCAAGTGCGCGGCGATCCGACGACGAAACAGGCGACCGTCGGTAACGGCGGACCGGTCGTTACCGCAACGTCAAAAAACGGCTCCGTCTATCTTTACAGCGGCTCGATGAACGAACACCCGCACGTTCGTCAAGAGCTCAGCGGCAGCGCGCAGCTCCCCACGCGGCCTGCCGGCGCCCAGGCGCATCCGACCGCGCGCCCGGGCCGGCCGCCGGCCTAAACTTAAACGGCGGCGTCGCAACCGACCGCCGCCGCGATTTCGGTTTCGACGTCGAGCGTTAATCCGTCGTACACCGCGATCGCCCGCAGTCCAAGTTCGTCTTCGAGTTCCGCTGCAAGCCGTGGCGGATCCGCTTCGAGCATCTTCGTTCCAAAGTGTTGGAAAACGGCAACTTTTGGACGTACCTCCGCGACGACGCGACGAGCGTCTCGCCACGTGAAGTGATCGACGTTCATTTCGTCGCGGTAGCGTAAGACGTTGAGCACGAGCACGTCGGGTGCATGACGCGCGTAGTCGGCGGCGAGACCGTCGAAGTAACGCCCGCACGGCAGATATGCGACGCGCACGTCGCCGTGCACGAAGATCAAACCGTGCGTTTGGACGGCGTGCCGGTGCCGTATCGACGTGTAGAGTTCAACTTCGCCGACGCGGTAGGGCCCGCTGCTCGCTTCCAATCGCTCGATGCGCTCGACGAAGGCGCGTGCATACGGCAGAACGACCGGCTCGTCGTCGAACGCGTCGGCCGGCGCGAGCACCGCACCGTGCCGGCGAAATCCGCCCGACGTCATCGCTTCGATCAGCACGTTGACGTCGCCCGAGTGATCGAGATGCTTGTGCGAGAGCACGATCGCCTCGAGCTCGCGCGGATTACAGGGCGGAACGTGCGAGAGCGCGCGCACCAGCGCGCCCGGCCCGGGATCCACGTGGATCTGCGTCTCACCGAATCGCATCCACATGCCGCCCGAGGCGCGCAGCTGACGTGCCACGACGAAACGCGCGCCGCCGCTGCCGAGAAAGAGAATCGAGCGCGCCACGCGGCTACGCGAGAACCGGAAGCTTCGAGAACTCGCCGCCCAGGACCGTGGCGGCCGGACGACCCAGCCAGCGCTCGAGAACGGTTGCGTAGACGCTGCGAAAGTCGACGCTGAAGCGCACGTTGCCCATATTGCTCACCGCCAAATCCGGCATGGCTCCGTACAATCCGCCGCGCACGCCCCCGCCGATCAAGAAGAGCGGCGACGCTTCGCCGTGATCCGTACCGCGGTTGCCGTTTTCTTCGATCCGGCGGCCGAACTCGCTGAAGGTCAGCGTCAGCACGCGGCGATCGTTTCCGTGCGCCGCAAGGTCGGCATAGAACGCCGCGATCGCATCGGAGAACTGCATCAAAAGCTGATCCTGCGTCTTGCGTTGGTTCACGTGCGTGTCGAACGAGCCGTGCTCGACGTAAATGACTTTCGTGCCGAGATTGCTGCCGACGATCTGCGCGGCGAGCGCCAAACTGCGTCCGATTCCCGTGGAGGGATACGCCGCCTTGGCCTGATAGCCCGAAACGAGTCTCGGCAACTCTTCGGAGCTGCGCTGCGCGTCGCCCTCGATCTCCATGACGTGGGCCAGATACGGCGAGGCAAACGGCAGCGTCGAGTCGTGCGCTTGTCGCGAGAATGCATCGCGCGCTGCGACGTTGCGATCGGCCATCATTGCGTAGGAGCCGAGGCCCGCAATCGCCGGAATGTCGGTGCGCGCCGAGACGAGCGCTTCGGGCAAAACCCTCGAAATCGAAACGCCTTTGAAGAGATTCTGCTTTGGCAACGCAGCGTCGTCGAAGTAGCGGCCGATCCAGCCGGTATGTTCGTAGCGGTCCGGTGCGGCGGTTTGCCAAATTTCCGTCGAGCGAAAGTGCGAATGATCGGGATTCGGATAGCCGACGCCTTGAACGACTGCGACCATACGTCGGTCGTAGAGCGATTTCAACGAACGCATCGTCGGATTGAGGCCGACGTGTGAATCGATCGCCAAGACCTCGTTACGGTCGATCGCGAGTCCGGGGCGCAACCGGTAGTAACGATCGTCCCCATGCGGAACGACGCAGTTGAGACCGTCGTTACCGCCAAACAGATTGATCAGCACGAGGCAGCGCTTTTCACTGCCGGGAAGCCCCGGAAGCGGTGCGTGCGACAGCGCTTTGGCGAACACGTGGTCGCTGTTGGCGACAACCGCCAAACCCGATACCGCGCCGATGAGAAAATTGGTTCGTTTCATTAGTTCAATTGATAGGCGGGCGTGGCCATCGCGAGATAGACCGCGCCGGAGATTCGTTGGTCATAGTTCTCAGCCGAGAGCGACGGGAGCGCGGCCGAACCCGCACCGCCGAGATACGCTTCGAGCTCGCTGCGCGAAGCCGGCGAAACGTCGTTCTGCACGATCCTCTGCGCCAAGACGCCGGCGGCGCTCGCCGGCGCGACGGGAAGTTGCCGCAGCCACGACGACGTGCGCAACGTTTGTGAACCGAGCAGACGGGTGAGAAAGTTTTGCCGGTCGATCATCGTGCCGCTCGTCAGCCAGTTCTTTCCTCCGGGCCATCCCGCGACGCTGGGCGGAAAGAAGAGCCGCTGCCCCATCTGCTGCAGTGACGGTATCGCCATTTCGCCGATCTCGGATAAGCCGAGCGTCTTATACGTTCCGACGACGAATTCGACCGGGCTCTTCACCAGCGCGCGGTAGGACCGCTCGCCATAAAAAACGTTGCTGGCGAAGATCGTGCCGAGCACCGGCGCCAGCTCGTACCGATGAGCCCGCATAACGCCGGCAACGGCGTCGACCAGTTCGGGTTCCGGATCGTTGTAGACGAACCAGTTTAACAGACTCGCCGCAAAAAAGCGGGCGCACTGCGGTTGGTCGAAGATGATGTCGACGATATCGTCGCCGTTGAAGTTGCCGGTGCGTCCGAGAAAGGTCTTGCTGCCGGCGTCGTGACGTGCCTCGTCGAAGACGACGGAATCCGTTCTGCGCACGACGCGCCATCCGGTCCAAGCGCGCGCCGATTCGCGAACGTCGTTTTCGCTGTAATTATCGACGCCGAGCGTGAAGAGCTCCATGAGCTCGCGCGCGTAGTTTTCGTTGGGATGCGAAGCGACGTTCTCGGCACCGTCGAGATAGATCAGCATCGCGGCGTCTTTGGAAACCTCGCGCGTCAGCTCCCGAAGATTTCCGGCCGCGTATCGGCGGAACAACGCATTTTGATTGTACGTGATGCGCGGAAAGCGCGGCGTCGCCCGCGAGGTGAAGTGCCCGTGAAAATAGAGCGTCATCTTCTCTTGCAGCGGCGCCGGCGTATTCAACATCCGGTTAAGCCACCAGAGCTGCAGCGCGGCGAGCGATTCGCGCGTCTCGCCCTGCCGGAGCGGTCCGTCGACCTGCGCTTGTTCGGGCGGGGCGATTGAGCTGGCGGAAGGCATCGCGAGCAGCGCGGCGGCGGCATCGGTGGCGCGCATCGCGGAATAACGGGCAATCTCTGCCGGCGTACCGCCGAAACCCGCGCGACGAAGCAAATGCGCCGCGGCGCGCTCGCCAAGCGTACCGGGATAGGGTTGCAGCGCGGTTGCGAGATCGAGACGGCCCTGCGGACGCAGAATGCCGCCGACGTCGACCTTAGCCTGGGCGGCCATGGGGTTAGGCTACGAGTCGGCCGTGCGCGGGCCCTTGAGCCGTACCGTACGTCTAACCGGGCTCTAAGCGCGTTGCGCCGAATGGGCGCGCGATGGCGGTGCTTGAAACGCGGCTCGACCGGCGTTCTGAGGGCTTCGGTGCGAACGCGCAACGGATGGAGCGATTAGTTGCGGGATTGCGCGATCGGCTCGTTGCGGTGCGTGCCGGCGGCGGCGCCGAGGCTGTTGAAAAACATCGGCGGCGCAATAAACTGACCGCACGCGAACGCATCGACCGGCTGGTCGATCCGGGCTCCGATTTTATGGAACTCTCGGCGCTGGCAGCCGTCGATATGTACAACAACGACTCGCCCGCAGCCGGAATCATCACCGGCATCGGCATCGTCGAAGACCAGCACTGCGTCATCGTCGCAAACGACGCAACCGTCAAGGGCGGCACCTACTACCCAATGACGGTGAAGAAGCATCTGCGCGCGCAAGAGATCGCCGAGCAGAACCATCTGCCGTGCATCTATCTCGTCGATTCCGGTGGAGCGTTCTTGCCGCTGCAAGCCGACGTCTTTCCCGATCGCGATCATTTCGGACGCATCTTTTACAATCAAGCGCGCATGTCGAGCAAACGCATCGCGCAGATCGCGGCGGTGATGGGCTCGTGCACCGCCGGCGGCGCCTACGTGCCGGCGATGAGCGACGAGACCGTGATCGTGAAGGGCCAAGGCACGATCTTTCTCGGCGGGCCGCCGCTGGTCAAAGCCGCGACCGGCGAAGAGGTCAGCGCCGAAGATTTGGGCGGCGCCGACGTTCACACGCGCGTGTCGGGCGTCGCCGACCATTTCGCCAACGACGATCCGCAGGCGCTCGCAATCGTGCGCGAGATCGTGCGCAACTTGCACCTCGAGCTGCCGCGCCAGTGGGATCGCACCGACGCCGCACCGCCGAAATACGAACCGCGCGACATTTACGGCATCATTCCGGCGGACAGCCGCATCGGATACGACGTCCGCGAGATCGTCGCGCGGCTCGTCGATGCTTCGGAGTTCCACGAGTTCAAATCGCGGTACGGCACGACGCTCGTGTGCGGCTTCGCGCACATCGAAGGGCATCCCATCGGCATTCTCGCCAACAACGGCATCCTGTTCAGTGAAAGCGCACTCAAGGGCGCGCACTTTATCGAGCTCTGCACGCAGCGCGGTACGCCGTTGCTCTTTCTGCAGAACATTACCGGCTTTATGGTCGGCCGCGAGTACGAAAACCGCGGCATCGCCAAAGACGGCGCGAAGCTCGTCACCGCCGTTGCTTGCGCCGAGGTGCCGAAGTTCACCGTCGTGATCGGTGGAAGTTTCGGCGCGGGCAACTACGGAATGTGCGGACGCGCCTATGCGCCGCGCCAGCTGTGGATGTGGCCGAACGCGCGAATTAGCGTAATGGGCGGCCCGCAAGCCGCGAGCGTGCTTTCGACCGTCAAAGGCGATCTTTCGCCGGACGAAAAGACCGCCTTCGAAGCGCCGATCTTGGAGAAATACGAGCGGGAAGGCAATCCGTACTATTCGACGGCACGGCTGTGGGACGACGGCATCATCGATCCCCTGGACACGCGCCGCGTCATCGCGATCGGCCTCGACGCCGCCGCGCACGCGCCTCAGCCGCGTACGCAGTTCGGCGTCTTTCGCATGTAGGCGTCACGGTTTCAACGACATCGTCGGAATCGCGCCGGGCAGCGCCATGCCCGCGAACGATTCGGGCGGCGCTCGAACGACGCCGTGCAGCATATCGCTCCACGCTTGCGTGAGAATCGGCAGCAGCGTGATGA
>JAMXLK010000013.1 GCA_024281075.1 Vulcanimicrobiia bacterium | reverse complement strand
GTTTGGCTCGGCGGCCGATCGAAACTGCCAGACCAATAGGCCCGCGAACATGAGGCTTGCAACGCCCATGCTCAGAGAAACGGGCCATAGCTGGAAGCCGAGCATGACGTACTTCAGGCCGCCCTGTGCGATCGTCAAAACGATTGGCAGCGCCAAAAATGTCACCGCAACGAAGATAGGGATTGCGCCGGCAAGGCGATTCTCCCAGCCCGTTTCGCGTTCTACGTACATCGTCGCTAAGCCTGACCGCCGAGCCGCCAACTGGCGACGAAGGCTTTGAAAACTGTCGGCATGTCGTCGTGGGTGAAGCGAATGCTGCGCGAGCCGGTGCGTTCGAAGCCGGGAATCGTTGCGACGAGGTGCGCTTGCGCGGCTGTGACGAGTTGGACTTCGAGCGTGATGGGCGGATCGAAGCGGTAGAGTTTCGCACCGGCGGCGCTGCGAACGGCTTCTTCGGCGGCGGAGAGTATCGCGCGCTGCGCGGATGCCGGCAACATTGAGTTGGCGGCAAACTTCCCGATCGAATCCTTCACGATGACGCCGCGGACCCACGGCATCTGGGTCTGCACTCCCTCGACCGTCGCACGATCGCCCGTAACGAGCAGCAGCGGCACGCCGTAGAAGCCGAGCAGCGCGGCGTTGATGGTCGCCTCGCTGCAGGCAACGCCGTTGATGCGGGCTCCGTAGATTACCGAAGGCGTATAGGTGTGACAGAGCACCGCATCGGCTTCGCCCGCCGCGCCGTGATAGCCGATGAAGAAAGCTCCGCCGAAGGCTCCGTCCGCGTCCTGCACCATCGAGAATGGTTTGCGGTTGCCAAAGATCACGCGCACGTCGGGCGGCAACTCGTCGAGCAGGAGGTTGCGCATTGCGCCGTGCGAGTCGTTGACGAGCACGTCACCGGCCCCGCCGGCGCGCGCGCCTTCGATTGCGCTGACGACTTCGTGCGTGTAGTAACGGCGGTAGATTTCAAACTCGGGATGCGGCGTGCGCCCATCGACTTGGTCCCACGCGCAAACGCCGGCGACGCCTTCCATGTCGCACGAGATATAGATGTTCATGCGATGGGATTGGCGGCGGCGGCGATTCGGGTCGCTGCGATAAAGGCTTGAAGAAGCAGCGGATAGTCGCTCGCGGTAAAGCGCACGGAGCGGCCGCCGATTCGCTGGAAGCCGGGCATCAGCTCGATGAAGTCGGCGTGCTCGACACCCGCGGTCTCGATCGTCAGCTCGAGCGGCGGTTCGAAAACGAACGGCCGAGCTTGCTCGACGCGGCGCATCGCTTCACGCGCTCCGCTGCGAATCGCTTCGCAGGCGGCGGCCGGTGTCAGCGAGTTCACCGCCGAAAATCCGATTGCATTCTTGACCGCAACGCCGACCGCCCACGGCATAGCGCGCGTCGTCTCTTCCACGATCGTGCGGTCGCCGGTGACGAGCACGACCGGAACGCCGTAGCTTCCCGCAAGCGCGGCGTTGAGCAGCGCCTCGCTGCACGGCGTGCCGTTCACCGATACGGAATACATCGCTTCGCTGTAGGTATGAGATAGTGTCGCGCAGTCGCCGCCCTTCGCGTGATAGCCGGTGAAGAAGGCCACATCGACCGTCGCTTCGAGGCCCTGCATCATGCTCCACGGCTTCGGCGCACCCGATATAACGCGCAGCCCGTCGTCGTCGGGAAGCTCTTCGAGCAGCAAATTGTGCATCGACCAGTGCGAGTCGTTAACGACGATGCTGCCGGCACCGCCATCGCGGGCGCCCGCAATAGCGGCGGCCACTTCGCGTGTCATATAGCGTCTGAACACAGGATACTCGTGCGTGTCGCTCGGATCGCATTGCTTCCACGAGCAAACGCCCGCGGTGCCCTCCATGTCGCACGAAATGTAAAGATTCACGCCAAGCCGCGCCTATTGCCGCAATGCGGCCTGCGCTTGCGCGAGGCCCGTTTGCGCGGCCACGTTGTGCGGATTAACCCGCAGCGCGCGTCGATAGAGCGGAATTGCTTCCTCGAACTTGTTCGCCGCGAGGTACATGTCGGCGAGCTGCGTGATCGCGACGTCATCGTTTGGATGAGCGGCAATGCGGGAGCGCAGCGTCTGAAGCTGTGCGGCAACCGGGGCGGGAGGGCCGCCTTCGACGGCGTTCTGCGAACCTTGGCGCGCGGTCGCCGCTGCCGCGCCCGATGGTGCGGTCTTTCCAAAAACCGAACCGGTCACCCCAAACCCGACTGAAACGAGATACGCCATCGTCCCGAGAAAGAGGAGTACGATCACGGCAAGGATGGGCACGTAAATCCTCGGTGGAAGACCGTTGTCGTTCGCTTCGGCCACCATGATTTCGTTGGACGAGCGGCGAAGTAAATCATGCGTGACCAACGTGTTGCCGGGCGAGGCCGAGCTGCAGCTGCTCTTCGCTCGTCTGAACTACGAATATTTCAACGGCGAAGTTCCGGACTGCAGGATCCGCTATAACGAGCGTTTCTCGAATTCGGCGGGCCGAACGACGTACGGTGCGCATCCGATGGAGATCGAGCTTTCGCCCAAGCACTTTCGGCAATATCCCGAAGCGTTGCGCGAAACGCTGTTGCACGAGATGATTCACGCGTGGTGTTATGCGAAATTCCGCGACACCGGCCACGGCCCTCGATTCAAACGAAAGCTGCGCGAGTGCGGGTTGCATTCGATTTACCACGACCTGGGGACCGTCGCCCCGCTGCGGGAGTCGAGCAAACGCTATATTCTCCGTTGCGAGCGCTGTACGTTCGAAACGTTACGCCGGGCACGGCCGCGCAGTCCCTCGAGCTGTCCGCGCTGCAACAAAAGTCGCTTTGACCCCCGCTATCCGCTGACGATTTACGAAATCGTCGAAGTGCGGGCCGCCGGTACGAGCGTAGACGCCGCCCATGCCGCCCGGAAAGGTTCGGCGCGGTGACGAACCCACGGAGCCTATGATCACGACGAATTCGAAGAGTACGCGCGTCGAAACCGATTCGATGGGCGCGATCGAGGTTCCATCGGAGAATTACTACGGCGCTCAAACTGCCCGTTCGTTAATTCACTTCGACATCGGCGAGGAAACGTGGCCGCGCGACGTCATGCCGCGGCAAGTCATCACGGCGATGGCCGTGTTGAAAAAGGCGGCGGCGCTCGTGAATCACGATTTGGGCAAGCTCGACGCCGACCGGACGCGGCTAATCGAACGGGCCGCCGACGAGATCGTCGCCGGATCGCTCGATGCGCATTTTCCGTTGCGCGTGTGGCAAACCGGTTCGGGCACGCAGACGAACATGAACGTCAACGAGGTGATCTCGAATCGCGCCATAGAGTTGGCCGGCGGCGACATGGGCTCGAAGAAGCCCGTTCATCCCAACGACCACGTCAACATGTCGCAGTCGTCCAACGATACGTTCCCCACTGCGATGCACGTCGCGGGCGCACAGGCAATGGTCGCGATGCTGCCCGCCGTCGAAGCGTTGCGCAACGCGCTTGCGGCAAAAGCCAAGGGCTGGGCGCACGTCGTCAAGGTCGGCCGCACTCACCTCCAGGACGCGACGCCCATTACGCTGGAGCAAGAGTTTTCCGGTTACGTTACGCAGCTCGATCGCGCAATTAGAGCCTGCAAGGCGGCGCTGGATCCGCTCTACGACCTTGCGATCGGCGGAACGGCCGTCGGCACGGGGTTGAACGCGCATCCCGAATTCGGCGAACGCACCGCTGCGAAAATTGCCGAACTCACGGGATTACCGTTCCGCTCGCACCCGAACAAGTTTACGGCGCTCGCCTCGCACGACGATTTCGTCTTCGCGTCGGGTGCTTTGAAGACGCTCGCGGCCGCGCTGATGAAAATCGCCAACGATATCCGGTGGCTCGCTTCCGGCCCGCGTGCCGGAATCGGCGAGTTGATCTTACCCGAGAACGAGCCCGGCAGCTCGATTATGCCTGGCAAAGTCAATCCAACGCAATCGGAAGCGATGACGATGGTTTGCGTGCAGGTCTACGGCAACGATCTGGCGATTAGCTTCGGCGCGTCGCAGGGCAATTTCGAACTGAACGTCTTCAACCCCGTGATCATCTACAATTTCCTGCACTCGACGCGGCTGTTGAGCGATGCGTGCACGATGTTCCGCGAGCATGCCGTCGAAGGATTGCAAGCCAACGAAGAGCAGATCAAGAAATATCTCGACGAATCACTGATGGTCGTCACGGCACTCTCGCCAAAAATCGGTTACGACAAAGCCGCCGAGATTGCGAAAAAGGCTCACCACGAGAAGACGACGCTCAAAAAAGCTGCGCTCGCGCTGGGGCACGTCAACGAAGAAGAGTACGATGCGATCGTGGTACCCCGCAAAATGACGTCGCCGGGCTAAGTACGCCGCGCGCGACTCATTCAGGCGAGTCATCCTTCGACTCCGCTCAGGATGACACGGAGCGAGGCTAGTTCGAGCGGCCGATGTAGCGGCGGTCGCGGGTGTCGATTCGAATGACGTCGCCGGACTCTACGAAAAGCGGAACCTGCACGGTCGCGCCGGTTTCGAGTTTCGCCGGCTTCGTAACGTTGGTTGCGGTGTCACCGCGGAAACCCGGATCCGTGTCTACTACGCGGAGCTCCACGTGCGCCGGGAGGTCGACTCCGATTGCGGCGCCTTCGTAAAACTGCACGTCCACGACCATCGCGTCCTTGAGAAAATCGGCGGGGTCGCCGATGAGGTCGCGCTGCAATGTGACGTTCTCAAACGACTGTTGGTCCATGAAATGGTAGCCGTCGGCGTCGTTATACAGCATTTGCATCTGCCGGTTGTCAACGGTGGCGCGCTCGAGCTTCTCTCCGGCACGGAACGTGCGCTCGAGGGTCGTGCCGGTCTTGACGTTCTTGAGCCGCGTGCGCACGAACGCCGAGCCTTTGCCCGGCTTGACGTGCAAAAACTCGATGACGGTCCAGAGTTGGCCGTCCACGACGATGGTTACGCCGTTACGAAGGTCGTTTGAGGAAATCATGAGTTCCCCACAGTACGGTCTACAGGCGAATGGGACCTTCGGTGCCTCGCCGCAGCCGCTCGATGTTCTCTCGATGCTTGTAGAGGATCAGTAACAGCGCGAACACGCCGTACGCAGTTTCCGGAAGCGAACGGGTGGACGCCCAAATCGCGATCGG
>JAMXLK010000012.1 GCA_024281075.1 Vulcanimicrobiia bacterium | reverse complement strand
GGATCTTGCTTGAGCACTTGATCGAGTCGAATCCGCGCGAAGGAATAGCGTGCGCGGTCTTCGTCGCTGGAAGCTTGGACGAGCTCCTGCGTCGGCGTCACGTCTTTGGGATTGAGCTCGGGATAGCCCATCAAGTGAGCGACGCGCGCCGACGGATCGGGGTGATCTTCGAGATATTTGCTGACCGCGTCACTGTGTTCGTCTTGCAGCACCCCCAGGTGCGCCATCATCGTCACCATGGATTCGGGATCGTAGCCCGCGCGCGACATCAACTGCAATCCGTATCGATCCGCCTGCAGCTCGTCGCCGCGCTGAATCTTCGCCATGATGCCGGCCTCGGCCAACCCGCCGAACTCGTAAATGATCGGCGAGAAAATCGAGGCGAGACCGAACAGGAGGTTCAGGATTTCCGCTTTGGAGCTGGTCGTGATGACGTGACGCCGTTCGATGTGCCCCGTTTCGTGGCCGATGACGCTTGCCAGCTCGTCGTCGGACTGGACGAAGTCAATGAGCCCCTCGTTGACGTAAACAAAGCCGCCCATCGTCGCGAAGGAGTTGATCTGATCGTCTTTGATGATCTTGATGGAATAGGGGACGTCTTTGCGCGCCACCTGATTCCAAAGATTTCCGGCGACGCCTTGGACGTAGGCATTGAGCAGCGGGTCGGTTTCGATGACGCTGCCGGCGACGATCTCTTGATCGTAGGATTGACCGAGCGCGATCTCTTTTTGCGTCGACATCGCGAGTGCGGGTGCAGGGCACAGGCTGCCGAGCAGCGAGAGGACCACGGCGAGCGGGACGATTCGACGAAACATTACGTTCGAGTACCTCTGTGTATTATATGTGGAAAAACCTGAAGAAGTTGCGAGTCGTTTGTGGATGGCGAGGGGGATGCTTCCGATTCTTCGCGCAAAGCGCAGCGTGACACTCTTGCGGGGAAGGCTGGACGGCCTTGAAGTGACGCTGGGCGGTCGCGTCCTCGAAGAGGCCCTCGCCGAGCTGGAAGCTCGGCTTGCCGAACAGCCGAGCTTTTACCGCGGCTCCTCGGCCGTGGTCAACTTCGGTGACGCCGCGCCGACGGCCGCCGACCTGGCCCGATTACGTAACGTGTTGGACGATGCCGGCGTGACGATGCGCGCGCTGTACGGCTCGTCCGCCGAAGTTGCAGCCTTCGCGGCTGAGCAGGGCCTCGCGTTCGAGCCGCCGGCGCCGCGTCTTTCCGACGAAGCGCGATCGCTCGTCGCAGATTTCGCCGGCGCTCGCAACGACATCGCGGCGCGACGCAAGCGCGGCGAGTCGAGCGTGCGCCGCGTCAAGCTCGAAGCGGAGCGCGCGCGTCCCGCGGAGCTGCGACTCGTCGAAGCTCCGCAAGGCACGCTCTATCATGCCGCGACGCTTCGCGGCGGCCAGACGCTGCATCACACCGGTAATATCGTCGTGGTGGGCGACGTGAATCCGGGTGCCGAGCTGGTCGCCACCGGCGACGTTCTCGTCTTCGGGCGCCTCGCCGGAATCGCCCACGCGGGCGCGGGCGGCGACGAGAGCGCGCGGATCTATGCCGTGGAATTGAGTCCGACGCAGCTGCGCATCGCCAGCTTCATCGGCGCCGACGAGGGATCGAAGCAACGGAGCACATCGCGACCCGAGGTTGCCATCGCGCGCAATGGGAAGATCGCCGTCGTGTCGCTCGAGGAGCTGAATCATATCGAATCCAGCGGAGCGTCGTCGGCATGAGTGCGCGCACGATTGTCGTCACGTCCGGAAAGGGCGGCGTCGGCAAAACCACGACCACGGCGAACCTCGGTGCGACCCTCGCGAAGCGCGGGCGGCGCGTCGTTTTAATCGACGCCGATATCGGCCTGCGCAATCTCGACCTGGTCCTGGGTCTCGAAAAACGCATCGTCTTCGACCTCGTAGAAGTCGCGGAGGGACGCTGTCAGCTCAGACAAGCGCTTATCAAAGACAAGCGCTTCGATTCGCTCTCGATCCTCCCGGCGGCGCAGACGCGTGAAAAGGATGCAATCACGCCGGAGCAGTTTGCCGGAATCGTCGAGCAAGCCGCCGACGTGAGCGACTACGTGCTGATCGATTCGCCGGCGGGTATTGAAACCGGCTTTCGCAACGCCGTCGCGGGAGCGAACGAAGCGATCGTCGTTACGACGCCCGAGGTAAGCGCGATTCGCGACGCCGATCGCGTCGTTGGCAAGATCGCCGCCGCCGGAAAGCCGATTCGGCTCATCGTGAACCGCCTTCGTCCGGAAATGGTGCGCAGCGGCGACATGTTGTCGGTCGACGACGTCTGCGACGTGCTATCGGTCGAGCTGCTCGGCATCGTGCCGGACGACGAGGAAGTCATCGATACGACGAATCGCGGCGAACCGATCGTGCTGAACGAGTCGAACCGCCTGCGGGCGATCTACGATAAGGTCGCGAGGCGCCTCGAGGGAGAGCTCGTTCCATTTACCAGCTTCGATAACCAGACGTTCTTCGGGCGCCTCATTGGCGCAATGAAAGCGGGGTAGACGCGTGCATCAAGTTCAAGCTCAAGATCTCCCTTCGACTCCACTGCTAGAGGCTCAGGGTCGCGCAGGGCAGCCTGCTCCGTTGCCGGAGTCCGATGAGGCGAAACGAGGCCGCGCCATCGTCGTCACCTCGGGGAAAGGCGGCGTCGGAAAGACGACGACGACGGCGAATCTCGGCACCGCGCTTGCACGACGCGGCGCGCGCGTCGCGCTGATCGACGCCGACGTCGGCCTGCGGAACCTCGATATCGTGTTGGGTTTGGAGAGCCGTGTCCGTCATCATCTGCTCGACGTGTTGGAAGAGCGCAGCTCGCTCGACGACGCGCTCGTCGCCGATAAGCATACCGATGGTCTGTTTTTGTTGGCGGCGGCGCAGGCGCGCGAGAAGGACGACGTTGAGACGACGAAGATGCAAGCGCTCGTTTCCAGCTTGCGCGAACGCTTCGATTACGTGCTGATCGATAGTCCCGCCGGGATCGAGCTCGGTTTCAAGAACGCCGTCGCGGGAGCGAGCGAAGCGATCGTCGTCTGCACGCCGGAAGTTGCGGCCGTGCGTGACGTGGATCGCGTCGTTGGGCTGCTCGGCAATCGCTTTCGGCCGCAGCTCATCATCAATCGTCTGCGCCCGCAGCTCGTTCGCAAAGGCAAGATGCTCTCCGTCGACGACGTTAACGGGATTCTACGCCTGCCGTTGCTCGGCGTGATCGCCGATGAGCCCGAGATCATCGTCACGACGAATCGTGGCGAGCCATTGGCGCTCCGGACTCAGAACACAACCGGTGCGGCCTATCATGCGATCGCGGCACGCGTTGCCGGTGAGGACGTCGCGGCGCCGGTCCCGCCCGAATCGAAAGCGTCCATTTTGGAGCGCATCGGATCGCTCTTTGGGGGGCTGCGCCGATGATCGAGTTCCTCAAGCGGCTTTTCGGCCAGCAAGGCTCCAGCGCCACCGCAAAGGAGCGGCTGCGCTTGGTCTTGATGACGGATCATCTCGAGCTTGCGCCGGAGATGATCGAGGCGATGAAGCGCGACCTCGTCGAGTTGATCTCGCGCTACGTCGAAGTCGATCGCGAACGAATCGAAGTCAACTTCGAACGGCAAGATCGTACGCTTGCCATGTTGGCGAACATTCCGATCCTTGGAGTGAATCGGCCCAACGGCAACGGTGCGGTTACGCATGAAGCTCCGAAACCGCAACCCGAGCCGGTCGCAACCGTCGCCGCGCCGCCTTCCGATTCCAAACCGCCCGTCCGAAAACGCAAACGTCGCAAAAAGTCGCAGCGCGCGAGGACGCAGCTACCCTCCACCGCGTAGTCGTCTACGATGGCCGTCGTCACGCTGGGCAGCGGAGCCAAGCGGTATCTGCGCAATTTCAATTGGCCGCTCGCCGTAGCGGGCATCTGCATCGCGTTGATCGGTTTGATGTGCGTTCGCTCGGCCGGCTTGCATACGCCCGGCGCCGCCGGCGAATTTCAGAAGCAGATCCTCTACTTGATGCTCGGCGTTCCCGTCATGCTCTGCGTTTCGCTCGTCGACTACCGCACGTGGCAGCGCTGGGCGCCCGGCCTCTACGTGATCAACGTGCTCTTGCTGCTCTTTATTTTGCGAGGCGGGCATAGCGCGTTGGGCGCGCAGCGATGGATCTCGCTCGGACCGCTCGGCACGTTCCAACCGTCCGAACCGGCAAAGCTGGTGATCGCCATTGCACTCGCCGCGGTATTGTGCCGCGGAACTTATCAAAATCTACAAGAGCTCTGGAAACCGCTCGTAGCCGTAGCGCTTCCGGCGTTGCTTATTCTGAAGCAGCCCGATCTCGGCACGTCGCTCGTCTTGCTCGCGATCTTGAGCGTCGAGCTCTTCTTCGCGTTGCCGAAGCTTGGTGACTTCGGCATCTATGCACTCGCCGTGCTCGTTGTCGCGGCCGCGGCCCTGGGAACCAACGCCGTACTCAAGCCGTTTCAACGTGCCCGGCTTTTCGTGTTTCTGAACCCGCGAGCCGATCCGCAAGGCGCCGGCTACAATCTCAATCAATCGAAAATCGCCGTCGGCAACGGCGAATGGTTTGGACGCGGTCTCTACCACGGCACGCAGACGCAGCTCAACTTCGTCCCGGAGCACTCGCGCGATTTCATCTTCACCGTGCTGGCCGAAGAGTGGGGTTTCGCCGGAGCTTGTGCGCTGCTGGTGCTCTATGCTGCCGTGCTTTACGGCGGCATTCGCAGCATGCTGGCAGCCCGCGACCGTTTTGGCTTTCTATTAGCCGCAGGCTTGGTTGGAATGCTCTTCTTTCACGTGCTCGTCAACCTCGGGATGACGATCGGCATCATGCCGATCACCGGCATACCGTTGCCCTTCATGTCGTACGGCGGCTCGGCGATGTTGACGGACTTCGTCGCCTTCGGAATTCTGCTCAACATTTACGGACAACGCGATCGTGACGTATTGGGCAACGCTTGATCGGCTGCGGCCCTTCGGGGATTCGGACGGCACGCCGTCGTAGTGCGGGCCTGCGGATGAATAGCTTAGAGCGGTTCGCATGTCGTCTTCGAGCGCTCGGCGCGCCGATCGGCGCTGCGCTTCTCGCCGCCTGCGCCGGCGCCCCAACGAGTCCCGGCGTGCCGGCGGCGAGCGCGGCGCGCGCCATGCCGTTGGTAAGCGCACCCGGCCGTGCGGTCGCCGGGAAAATAGATCACGTCATTATCATCATTCAGGAGAACCGAAGCTTCGATAATCTCTTTGCGGGCTTGCCCGGTGCCGATACGCAGTCGTTCGGCTACGACAGCAAGGGCAAAAAAGTCAAACTTATTCCGATCTCGCTTTCGACTACATGGGACGTGCAGCACGACTTCAACGGCTTTTTCGAAGACTGCGACGGGCGCGGAAAGTTTCCCGGCACGAAGTGCCGCATGGATGGATTCGATAAAGAGCTCGTGGGCTGCGGACTCGGCAACCAACCAAAGTGTCCCAACGCGCATCCGCAGTATGCGTACGTTCCGCGCAGCGAAGTCGGTCCATATTTCGACATGGCGAGTCAATACGTCGTCGGCGACCGGATGTTCGAATCGAATATCGACGGCAGCAGTTTCGTCTCGCATCAATACATCATTGCCGGGCAGGCGAACTCGACGATCGACGTTCCATTCGGCGGACCATGGGGATGCGGCGGCGGTCCCGGCGACTTGATCGACACGGTGACGACGCAGCGTCAGGTGGGGCCGCCGCTTTCGCCGTGTTTCGACAATACGACGCTCGGCGACGAGCTCGACGCGGCGGGGCTGTCGTGGAAGTACTATACCAAAGTCGTGCGCGGTCATAGCGCGTTGTGGAACGCGTATCAAGCGATCAAGCATATTCGGTACGGGAAGGACTGGAAGAAGGATATCGTCAGTCCTCAGAAGCGCTTTTTCAGCGACGTCGCAAACGGACAGCTTGCAGCGGTGAGCTGGGTCACGCCCAGTTGCCGAAACTCCGATCATGCGGGTTGCGACTCTAAAACGGGACCGCACTGGGTCGCGTCGCTGGTCAATGCAATCGGAGAGTCACCGTATTGGAAGACGTCGGCCATCTTTATTTTCTGGGACGATTTCGGCGGCTGGTACGACCACGTGCCGCCGCGGTACGTCGACGACGACGGACTCGGTTTTCGCGTGCCGCTCGTCGTCATCTCGCCGTATGCGAAACGCGGGTACGTGTCGCACGTCCGCTACGAGCACGGCAGCCTGCTGCGATTCATCGAGGACCGGTTTGGGCTTTCGCCGCTCGCCGCGAGCGACACGCGCGCGAACTCCCCGGCCGCCGACTGCTTCGACTTTTCGCAACCCCCGCGGAAGTTTCACCGGATCGCCACGCCGATGACGGCGCGCGATTTCGAGGTGCAGCCGCCCGACGAACGTCCGCCCGATACCCATTAAAGGCGGCTCGGCAGGTCCGCTTACGGCGTCCCGGGAACGAAGGCCCTCGTCGGCAGGCTCCGTTGGATGACGAAGGGCCGCCTGACAAAGTTTTTTTACTAGAGTTTTTCGCGAACAAAACCGACCGGCGGCGTGATTGCCGCCCCGCCTAGCGCACCGCAAGGAAGCGCGGCGAGGGTGAGTTCGCAGTTTGAGGGACAATTTGGCGAGCGAGATATTAATCTCGAGCGACCCGTGGGAGAATCGGGTCGCCATACTTGAGGACGGCGGGTTAGCCGAACTCTACATCGAGCGCGAAGAGAAAGTCATCGGCTCGATTTTCAAAGGCAGAGTACAAAACGTGCTTCCCGGCATGGGGGCGGCGTTTGTCGACATCGGCTTGGGCCGAAATGCCTTCCTGTACGTGGACGACATCAACAAGGCGCCGCTGAACATCGGCGACGTCGAAATTACCTCGGGGCACAGCGGCTTCACCATCAGTGAGAAGGTGAAGCGAGGCGACGACGTCCTGGTGCAGATCGTCAAGGAGCCGCGGGGCCTCAAAGGTGCCCGGATCTCGACGAATATTTCGCTGCCGGGACGCTACCTGATCTTGATGCCGACCGGAAAGTACTCGGGCGTTTCCCGGAAGATCGAGTCTGCCGACGAACGCGACCGCCTAAAAGGCGTGATGAAGCGGATCCGCCCCGAAGGCATGGCGACGGTGGTGCGTACCGCCGCAGCGGGCGCGAGCGAGGCCGAGCTGATCGCCGACCTGGGCGTCCTGATTCGCATGTGGCACGGAATCTTGGAGATGTACAAGCGCGCGGCGTCGCCATCCCTACTGCATAAGGACATGAACCTCGTCTACAAAGCGGCGCGCGACTTCATCACGGCCGACGTCGACCGCGTCTTGATCGACGACGAGGAAGAGTATCGAAAGATTCGCGACTTTTTGCAGCTGCTCGGTCCACAATACATCGATCGCATCGAGTACTACAACTCCGGGCGGTCGCTCTTCGACGATTTCAAGATCGACGACGAGCTGGCGAAGCTGATGCGGCCCAAGATCAATCTGCCCTCCGGCGCGTCGATCGTTATCGAGTCGACGGAAGCGCTCACCGTCATCGACGTGAATTCCGGAAAGTTTACGGGCGGCCGAAATCTCGAAGATACGATACTGAAGACGAACATCGAAGCCGCCGAAGAAATCGCGCGCCAGGTACGGCTGCGCGATATCGGCGGCATTATCGTGGTGGACTTCATCGACATGGCGTCGGAGGCTTCGCGCGAGAAGGTCGTCAAGACGATGGAGGAGCACTTGCGGCGGGATCGCACGCGCGCGACGATCCAATCATTTTCGAACCTGGGCCTGCTCGAATTCACTCGTAAACGAATCGGTAAGGATCTCGGCAGCCAGCTGCGCGGCGCGTGCCCGACGTGCAGCGGCATGGGCAGCGTCATGTCGGCCCAGTCGGTCGCGATCGATACTTTCCGGCACATCCGCGAAGAGGCGGCAAGCGATGCAAGCGGCGAGATTCTGGTTCACGTCGCTCCGACGGTTGCGGTTCAAATGGACTATTGGTACGAGGACGAGTGCGGCGAACTGGCGCGCTCGGTTGGCCATCCGATTCACGTTCGGGTCGATCCGATGATTCATCCCGAAAAAGCGCGCGTCGAATTGGTTCGCGAAATGAAGCGCCGGGAGCATCCGTTGCGAGTCGGTGACGAGCACGACGTCGAGCTGTTGCCGGGACGATTGCCGAATGCCACGTCGGCGGCAGCGGTGATCGACGGCCACCTCGCCGAGGTGGAAAATGGCGCCAACAATGCCGGGAACTTCGTGCGCGTACGCATTATCGACGTGGACGATAAGGACGACCACGTCCTCGCCGAGATGGTAACCGCCGGCGCGAAGCCGCGCCGCCGCCGGCGCGGGCGCCGCGCGGAGGTTTCAGCGGCCGAACAGACGCGCCAACTGCGCGAGCTTGCCGAAGACGCAGCGCGCCAGTCGGCGTCGCGGCCGCCGATCGGAATCTCGCCGGTCACGGAAGAGGAAGAGGCCCAAGACAAGGCGTTGGTCGCCGAACGCAAAGGTGAGGCGCAGCCCGACGCGATCATCATCGCGCAAGGCGCGGTGCAGCACTCCGCAGGCGAAGGTCGTCGAAAGCGCCGGCGACGCCGGCGCGGACGCGGATCGCAGGAGACCGCCTCGCCGGAAATTGCAGCGGTCCAGGAGAGCGCCGCGCCGACCGTCGCCGAGACGGGACCTTCCTTGGACGGTGGGCACCGCCGGCGCCGCCGCCGGCGGCGCGGACGCCGCGGGCGCGGGGGCTCGCTCTCGCCGTTGCTTGCGCCGGATCGGCAGGTCTTCGAAGTTTCGTCCGACGGCGCGGCGCACATCGCCGGCACCGCAGTTGCGCGCGAGCCGTCGCGCGCAATCGCGCCGTTCGCCGAGGCGCCCCCGGCGGTCGAACCGCCGCCCCCGAGCCTAACGGCCCCCGAGGAAGCGCCGCAGGCAGCCAAGCCGACGCGCCGCCGCAGCACGCCGCGCGCAAAGGTCGAGACGCCGATTCCCGCCGAGCTGGAAAGCCCGGTGGAAGCGCCGTCGCTGCCGGCTGCGGAGCGCAAGCCGCGCAAGACGCGCAAGACGAGCGCAGATCAGGCTAAGCCGGCGCGCAAACGAAAGGCCGCCGGAACGGCGGCCTCGCGGAAAAAATCGACGTAGCTTGCCCTGAGCTTGTCGAAGGGGGCGGTTAGCTTCCGCCGTCCTCTTGAATCTCGTGCGCCAGCTTGTCGTCGAGATACTGGATCGCGCGAGCGAGCTGATCGTCTTTTGCCGGCTGCCCGAACTGCGGGTGTTTGTTCTCTCCGACCACGACGTCGGGCGTGATCCCTAAATGGTTGATGTCGCGGTTACGCGGTGTTAAATAGCGCGCGGTGGTTATCTTGATCGCGCTTCCGTCGGGTAGCGGAATGATCGTCTGCACGACGCCCTTACCGAACGTCTTCGTACCCATGATCGTGCCGACCGCGCTGTCCTGAATCGCGCCGGACGTAATCTCGGAGGCGGAGGCGGTGTAACCGTTCACCAAAACGACGAGCGGAATCGGATTGATTGCGGTATCGTCGGCGTCGAGCGTCGTGATGTTCGAAGCGCGCGACTCAACCGATACGATTGGACCGCTTGGAATGAATTTGGAGCTGACCGCGACGGCCGCTTCCAGATAACCGCCGCCGTTGTCGCGCAGATCGAGGATCAGTGCGCGCGCACCTTGCTTCTGCAGACGGTCGAGCGCTGCGCTGAGCTCGGAACCCGTTTCCTTACCGAAGACCGTCAGCGCGATGTAGCCTATTTTACCGGAAAGCATCTTCTCGTAGACGCTGAGCTGATGGATCTTCGCGCGCGTAATCGTGACCGGCGAAGGCAACGCGTTCCCGTCGCGTTGCAGCGTCAGCGTCACCCGCGTGCCCTCTTTACCGCGCAGCTTTCCGCTGGCACTCGACAGGCTCATGCCTTTGGTGGACGTGCCGTCGATCGCGGTAATGAGATCGTCCTGCTCGATGCCGGCCTTGTCCGCCGGACCGTCGGGCACGACGTTTTCGACGGAGATATATTTGCTTTTGTCGTCAACCTGGATGACGATGCCGGTGCCGCCGAAATCGCCGCCGTCGAGGCCTTGGTTCAAGCCTGCGAACTCTTTGGGCGTCATGAAGACGGTGTAACGGTCGTTAACCGATTTCATCATGCCGTCAAGCGCGACGTACGTGAGATCGTGCAGCTTGAACTTGCCCTTCGACTCGGCATCGGCGCTTTCGATTTCGCGATCGATTTCGCGGACGTTCGTCGATGCCGTCAGACTAGCGTGCATGACCGGAAGGTCGGCGTGTTTGACGCCGCCGGTGTGCATGGCGCTCACGAGCGCGGTACGGACGGAATCGAGAACGATCTGCGGATCAACTTTCTTATAGAAGTTATCGGTGAGGTAGCCGTAACTCGTCGCGACCTCGCCCGCATCGACGGCGGAGAGATGCGGCGGCTGCGCGGCGGATGCGGCTGAAAGCTCGATGAGAACGGCGCCGAACGCGCCTGCCCAGAGAATCGAAAAGAAGCGTTTCATGGTCTCCATCAATCAACGTAGGGACGGCGCCAATCGTGCCTTGGCCGCGGCTAGCTGCTTATCGGCCGGCGTATCGATCAGTGCTGGATTGGGATCTTGGTTGACGACGACGTCCGGCTGAATGCCGTGGTGCTGAATGTCCCGCCCAGCCGGCGTGAGATAGCGTGCCGTCGTGATTTTGAGCGCGCCCGCGTTGGGGTCGGCGGGGTCGAACGGAAAGATGCTCTGCACGACGCCCTTGCCGAACGTGCGCGTGCCGACCAGCGTCGCCAAGTGGTAATCCTGTAACGCGCCTGCGGTAATTTCCGACGCGCTTGCGGTGTATTTGTTTACGAGTATGGCAAGCGGACGAAGGCCGCCGATGGCGTCGCCGAGCGCTTCTTCGCTGGTGCGCTGGCCATCCCGCCGAATCGTCGAAACGATCGTTCCCTGCGGAACGAAGAAGCTCGAGATCTCTACTGCCGCGTCGAGCAGGCCGCCGCCGTTATCGCGCAGGTCGAGAATGTATGCGCGCGCGCCGCGGTCGCGACCCTCGATCAGCGCTTTGCGGATTTCGTCGGGTGACGTCGTGCCGAAGTCCGACAAACGGATGTAGTCGATTCCGGACTCCATCTTCGAGCGTACCGTCGGAACGTGAATGATTTCGCGCACGATTGCGTACGAATGCGCCGCGGACGGCTTGTTGTAGGCGTGCGCGCGGATGCGAACGATCGTCCCGGCTTCGCCCCGAATCAGCGCCTCGACGCGATCGATGTTCAAGCCGCGAACGCTCTTGCCGTTGACCGAATCGACGACTTGACCCGGCTTCATTCCGGCGCGCGCGGCCGGCATCGCTTCGATCGGCTGCACGATGATCCGGCCGTCTTTGAGCTGATAAATGTAAACACCGATGCCGCCGAAGTTGCCGCCCGAAAGCGATTCGTTCAAGCCCTGCATTTCGCGCGGCGAAAGATAGACGGTGTACGGATCGCGTACCGAGGCTAAGATGCCGCGCAATGCGGCATCGGTGAGGTCCTCGCGGCCGTTCGGCCCGACGTCACTTGCATAGTGTGCTTGCGCGTATGCGAGCATTTCGGCTGCGCGCTCGCCGTCGGCTCCGGGACTGCCGACCGCGGTCTCGGCCGGCAGCGTTGCATGACGAAGTTTTTTCGACGAAAGAAAACCGCGCAACGCCGCGGACTCACCCGCAATGGGAGTTTGCGGATCGATCGGCTTGTAATAATCTTTTTCGAGCCGGCGCAACGCTACGTCCGCAAGCATCGAGCCTTGCGGCTCGCGCGGGGAAAAGAGATCGCGCAAGTCGCCCGTGGTGGCGACTTGCAGGACGCCCTGGTGCGGCAGCATGCCGGTTCGGTACGCAATTGCACCCGCACCTAGGGCGGCAAGCGCGACGACGAGCAGGACGGTCAGAAGCGGGCGTCGGGAACGATTCATTTATCCTCTTTACAGTACCCCGCTGTGCGGGTGGCGAGTTTCTTCCTTCCGAGGTTACTCGCTAACTCTTAATGGAGCCGGGGCGCCGGGTCAACCGGTTTGCCCGCAATCCGCACCTCGAAGTGGAGATGCGGCCCGGTTGACTGGCCCGTCGAGCCGACCGCCCCGATCGCCTGGCCGCGCGTTACGCTCTGCCCGACCGAAACGTAGATCGCCGACAGGTGACCGTACCCGGTCGAGTACCCGCCGCCGTGATCGATCAAAACGTAGTTTCCGTAGCCGCCGTACCATTGCGCCATGATCACCGAGCCCGCGGCGGCCGCCGTCACCGCCGTGCCCATCGGGGCGGCGATGTCGAGGCCCTGATGAAATTCCGGTCCGCCGCCGAGCGGATTCGTTCGCCAGCCGAAGGGCGAGGTAATCGTTCCCGTGACGGGCCAGGAGAAGTTCCCCAAGCCGCCGGCGCTGGGCGGGGCGCCCGCGACTCCGGCCGCCCGTTGAGCGGCCGCGAGCTCGCGTTCCCGCTCCACGATCAGGCCCTCGAGCTCGGACTCCTCGGCCGCCGAGAGATCCTCCATCTCGGCGACCTCCGTCGCGACGCTCCGCTTGCGCACCGCCGCGAGCGAAACCAGGTTTCGGCGCTCGTCGGCAAGTGAGTCGAGCTGACTGCGCGCCTGTTCCTGAGCCTCTTCTTCTCGCTGCAGCTCCATACGAGTACGCTCGAGGTCCGCTTCGATCGCGGTTACCCGCGCTTCGGCCGCTTTACGCGCGCGAACGGTGCGCTGGTTGGCGGCAATGAGCAGCCGTAGATCTTCCCAGCGCTCGACGAACTCGCTGAACGATCGCGCACCGAGGAGCGCGTTGACGTACGTGAGGTCGCCGTATTCGTAGACGTCGACGAGACGCCGCTTGAGCAACGCGTCGTGCAAGCGCAGCGACCGGCGAGCGGCATCGAGTTGAATCGTGTTCCAGTCGATCTTGCGTTGCGTCGAATCCCGTTCTCCCTGCAGTGAGTCGATGCGTTCGCTGACCTGACCGATCGCCGCATTCGTCTCACCAAGCTGGTGCTGCAAATCGTCGTATCGCAGCGTGGCTGCGTGCAGCTCCACCCGTTTCTGGTGCAGGCGTGACTGCGTTTGCGCCGCCTTCGCCCGTTCGGCTCTTATTCGCTGATCGATCGTCGAGCCGCCCGCCATTGCAGGCAAGAGCGCTATCGCAAACGCGGCTGCTGCGATGCGTCGCACGATCGAACGGTAGCCCTTACGTCCGTAAGTGCCGGCCAACGGAGATCCACGATGCGACGACGCCGATTGCGGCGCCAACCGCCACGAGCTGCGCGACCAGCAGGCGCGCGTCAACGGGCATCCCGGCGAGCTGCACCCATGGAAGCGCCTCGAGAAGGCGCGGCCAAAGCGCAATGCGGGCGGCGGCAAGGAGTGCGACCGCGAGCAACGCGCCGATGACGCCGTCGAGCAATCCTTCGCAGATGAACGGCAAGCGTATGTAGGTGCCGGTTGCGCCGACGAGCTGCATGATTGCAATCTCGCGCCGGCGCGCGAAGACCGTCAGGCGGATCGTGTTCGAGATGATGATGCCGGCAACGGCGAAGAAGACGACGATCACCGCGATGCCGATGCGTCGCAGGACGGCACCGAGCTGCAGCAGGCGCTGCACGATCTTTTGGCCGTACACCACGTTGTCGACCCCGCTCAATCGCCGGATGCTTGCGGCGACGGCCGGCACGTCGTCGGGCACGTGCGTTTTGATGCGAAACTTGTCCGGCAGCGGGTTTTCGGTGAGCAGCGCCGTGTCGATCGTGCCCTTCGTGCGCTCGCGCAATTCGGCCAGAGCCTGCTTCTTCGGAACGAAGCGCGCCGATGCAATGCGCGGATCCTCCGCGAGGAAGTGCGCGATTGCAGTCACTTGAGCCGGCGTAACGTCCGTGCGCAGGTACGCGGAGACTTCGATTTGATCGAGGAGGCGGCTTCCGACGTCGGCAAGCGCGCCGCGTACGAAGAGGAAGAGGCCAAGCAGCACGATGGTGATCGCTACGGTTCCTATTGCCGTCACTTGCATGCCGGTGTTGCGCGAAAAGTTGCGCAGCACCTCACCCAGAAAGAACTTGAGTTTGCCCCAGTCCAAGATAATAGTAGCCCCGTTCTTCATCGGCGGTAATGCGGCCGTCCGAAAGCCGGACGACGCGGCGGCGCATGCGGTCGACGACCGCTTGATTATGGGTTGCGACGACAACCGTCGTGCCTTTGAGATTGATGCGTTGCAGCAACGCGGTGATTTCCGTGGTGTTGGCCGGATCGAGGTTGCCCGTCGGCTCGTCGCAGAGCAGAATTTTAGGGTTGTTGACGAGCGCGCGAGCGATGGCGGCGCGCTGCTGCTCTCCTCCCGACAGCTCGCCCGGATACATCCGGCTCTTGTGCGATAGACCGACCAGATCGAGAACCCGCGGCACTTGACGCATTACGTCGCGCGTATGTGCGCCCGTCACCTGCATCGCAAATGCGACGTTCTCCCAAACCGTCTTGTCCACGAGCAGTTTGAAATCTTGAAATACGACGCCGAGATGACGCCGCAGCGCCGGTACGCGCTTGCGTCGAAGGCGATCGACGCGGATGCCGTCGACGACGATTTCGCCGGCGGTCGATCGTGCTTCGCGATAGAGCAGACGCAGCAGGCTCGATTTACCGGTCCCTGAATCGCCGACGAGAAAGACAAAATCGCCCTTCTCTATTTCGAGATTGACGTTATCGAGGGCGCGCACTCCGTTGGGATAGACGAGCGTAACGCCGCGGAGGGAGATCATCGCCGGGAGAGGACTTTTCATGAAAGGAGGGCCTATACCTTCGCATGGACTTCGATTTAACCGACGAGCAAAAGGCGATCGCGGCCCTGGCGCGCGAGTTTGCGCGCGAAGAGGTGCGGCCGCGTGCGGAAGAGATGGATCGCAACGAGCGATTTCCGTACGAGCTCGTTGCAAAGATGGCGGAGCTCGGCTTCATGGGTCTGCCGTTTCCCGAAGAGTACGGCGGCGCCGGCGCGGACACGGTGAGTTACGCGCTCGCGGTCATGGAGATCGCGCGCGCGGACGCGTCGACTGCCATCACGCTCGCCGCGCACGTATCGCTCGGCGCGACGCCGTTCTTCCTCTTCGGAACCGAAGCCCAGAAGCAGAAGTATCTCGTTCCCCTTGCGCGCGGCGAACGACTCTGGGGGTTCGGCCTGACCGAGCCCAACGCGGGCAGCGACGCCGGCAACGTACAGACGAAGGCCGAGCTGCGCGACGGCAAGTGGATCATCAACGGCACGAAGGCGTTCATCACCAACTCCGGCACCGACATCTCCGCGGGTACGACGATCACCGCGGTTACCGGACGGCGACCCGACGGCTCGCGTGAGGTTTCGAACATCATCGTTCCGCAGGAGGCGCCGGGCTTCACCCGCAGCCGCAAGTACGCGAAGATGGGCTGGCGCGCTTCGGACACGCGCGAGCTCTCCTTTGCCGACGCGGAGGTGCCCGAAGAAAACTTGCTCGGTAGCCGAGGCGAGGGCTATCGGCAATTCCTCACGATCCTGGACGGCGGGCGCATCTCCGTCGCCGCTCTCTCGATCGGCCTGGCGATGGGAGCCTACGACGAGGCCTTGTCGTACGCGCGCGAGCGCCACGCATTTGGGCAGCCGATCAGCAAGTTTCAGGCGATCTCGTTCAAACTCGTGGACATGCTCACGGAGATCGAGCACGCGAAACTGATGATGCTTCGCGCGGCGTGGGAAAAGGATCAGGGACGCGATTACGTCCAGGCGGCGAGCTTCGCAAAGCTTTTTGCCGGCGAGCTCTCGCACCGCGTGGTGAACGATGCGCTTCAAATCCACGGCGGGTACGGCTTCATGGAAGAGTACCCCATTTCGCGCATGTACCGCGACCAGAAGATCAACGAAATCGGCGAGGGGACCAACGAGGTCCAGCGCCTGATTCTGGCGCGCCTCATGGGTTTGTGAGCACCGAGCAAGCCTTTGCGGCCGGCTCGATCGTCGTGTCGCTCATTGCGCTGGGCCTTTCCAGCGTGCTGCTGACGCGGCAGAATAAACAACTCGAACACGAGCGCAATGCGCTGGCGATCCTCGATGCGATCGCGCGTCTAACCGGTCCCGCGATCGTGGCCGCGTTCGCGCAGCTCGAGGGCATCGATCGGCGCTATCCTGACGACGAGACCGTTCGCTCGAACTTCGTCGGCTCGTCGGACGACCAAGCCTTGGTGCTCGTGGCGCAGTACGTCGAAACGGTCGCGTGCCTTGCGCGCCGCCGCGTGCTCGACGCGTCGCTCCTGGTCGACGCGGTCGGGTTCATGCTGCGATCGCGCTGGGCGACGATCTTACCCTTCGTGCGGCGTTGGCGGCGCGTCTGCGAGAACGAGTACCTCTTTGAAAACTTCGAGTGGCTCGCGATGTACAGCGCGTGGTGGAAGGATACGCCGCGCCCGCCGAACGATTCCAACTACGACCCCCAGCAGTTCGCCGGCACTACCTTCAAAGTCTAGGAGGCTCAATGATCAGCCACGCCATCCGTCTTGCCGCGCTCGCGTCGGCGCTCGTCGCGACGCTGACGGCCCCAGCATCCGCCGCACTAAGCGTGGGCAGCAAGGCACCCGGTTTCAGCCTCCAGGCGACGCAAGGGGGAAACGCATTTACGTTCACGCTCGCCGATGCCCTTAAAAAAGGACCGGTAGTCCTCTATTTCTATCCGGCGGCCTTTACTTCGGGCTGCACCGTGGAGGCGCACGAGTTCGCCGACGCGATCGATCAGTACAAGCAGCTCGGCGCCACGGTGATCGGCGTCTCCCACGACCCGCTCGATAAACTGCAAAAGTTCTCCGTCAGCGAATGCCGCAGCAAGTTCCCGGTCGCAGCCGATACCGATCAGACCGTCATGAAGTCATATGACGCGATTCTTCCGCAACATCCGCAATATGCGAATCGCACGTCGTACGTCATCGTGCCGAACGGAACGATCATCTACGCCTACACGAGCCTCGACCCGTCGCTGCACGTTGAGAACACGCTGACGGCGTTAAAGGCCTGGAAGGCCGATCAGGCGTCAGGCGCCACGCCGTAACTCGGCGGCTCGCCCCGCGGCGTCGAGTGCGGTTACTTCACGCGGCACGACGTCGATCGGCGGAATCTCGGCGAGGTCGTCGCCGGTGAGCGCCGCTTCGTCCTTGAGTTTGCGCCCTTGCGGCAGCAGTTTGGATTCGTACGAGCTGACCGCACCGTTAAACGCCGTTACGGAGCGCTCCAAGTGTTTGCGAACTTCGAGGAGGTGCTCGGAGAATTTGATGGCCCGTTCGTAGAGCACCCGTCCGAGCACCGCGATGCGTTTGGCGTTCTCTTCTTGACGCAGAGCTTGCCAGCCCATCGCGAAACTTCGCAGCAAGCTGATGAGCGCGAGCGGACCGGTTACGAGCACGCCTTTGTCCAGCGCGTAATCGATCAGTGCCGGATCTTCGTTGCACGCCGAGCCCAAGAAGGCTTCGCCCGCGACGAACATTACGACGAAATCCGCCGATCCTTTTGCCGTTTGATATCCGCGCCGCGCGAGCGAGTCGACGTGGTCGCGTAACGCGCGGGCGTGCTGCTTCACCATTCGCTTGCGCGATTCGTCATCGTGGGCTTCGAGCGCGGCCTGCATCGCATCCAGCGGCGCCTTGGCATCGACAAAGACGCACCGGTCGCCGGGAAGATTCACCGTCATATCGGGGCGGACGCGCGCTGCATCGAGCGCGACGGTTTGCTGCTCGGAAAAATCGCAGTACGGCAGCATCCCCGCCTTCTCGACGACGTTTCGCAGCTGCATCTCTCCCCATTTTCCACGCGAAGCCGGATTGCGCAGCGCCGTTACGAGCGTCGAGGTCTGCGTGGTGAGATTTGCGGTCGCGTTTTCGAGCTGATGCGTGCGTCCCAGCAGTTCTCCGAGCAGCCGGTCAAACTCGCCGAGCTTTTGCGCCACGGGCGATACGAGCTCTCCGACGCGTTCGCCGGCGCGTGTGGCCGTCGCGTCGCGCAACTCGTTCTTCGCGCGTTCCAAAAGCGCTTCGATGGCCTTTTCTTGAAACGAACGGGCGGCGAACCATGCGATGGCTCCGCCCAACGCGGCGCCGAAGAGAAAGAGCACGAGCGCCTCGGTAACGATCATGGGTTTCCTCCCGCGAGATACTTATTGAAGCACGCGAGCGTGCGCGTCCAAGCATCGGTCGCAGCCGATGCGACGTACGACGCGCGTTGGTCGTCAAAGAACGCGTGGCCGGCTTCGTCATAAATGCGTACGTCGTTCGGTACGGTAAGCGATGCGGCAAACGCGCGAACTTTTTCGGGCGGAATCCCGGTGTCGCGGCCGCCGTAACTGCCGCACAGCGGAATGCGAAGCGCGGCGGGGTCGAGGCCCGCGACATCGCCGTAAAACGGCGCCACCACTGCAAAGAGCTCGCCCTCTTCGATGGCGGCAATCAGCGCGAGCTTTCCGCCCATGCAGAATCCGATAATGCCGGTCTTCGTGCCCGGAAACTTGCCCGAGAGCCATTGCGCCGCCGCGCGGACGTCGCCGAGCCAAACTTCGCGCTCGAGACGCATTGCATAGGGACGAAAGATCGTGTAATCGTCCACGCCGTCTCCGCTGGGAGCATCGAAACGTGCGTAGAGGTCGGGAGCGACCGCCGCAAAGCCGGCCTTCGCAAGACGGCGCACGGTATCGCGGATCTGCGCATCCACGCCCCAGAGATGCATAATGACGATCACCGACGGCGTGCGCGGACCGGCGGAGACCGGCCAAGCGGCATAAGCACCGATGGTCTGCTCACCGCCTTGCAGCAAAACGTGCTGCGTCGTGATGGCGCGGTCGTTCTCGGTGACCAACGGCGGGTGCGAGCGGCCGAGCTCTTCTTGCCCCAGGGCCGGAGCAGTCGCGGCGATCGTAGCGCCGGTTGACATCGCGACGAAGACCCGACGATTGAGTTTCGCGGAAACGGCGTTCGTCGGGTCGGTTTCCGGTGCGTCCATCGTAATAAAGAAGTTTGCGCGTCGCGCGGCTGCATTCCTCGAACAGCTGTTTGCTCGCTTGTAGACCGGTGAGTCCCGACGCCGAGCGCGTGCGGTCGTAGGCACTCGGCGTTTGAAAAGATAAAATGGACGCTGATTTGGAACAGACCCTCGTCAGCGTGACGCTTCCCGAAATGGGAGAATCGGTTACCGAAGGCTCGATCGTCGAATGGCGTAAGAACGTCGGTGAATTCGTGGCGGAGGGTGATCCGCTCGTCGAAGTCACGACCGACAAGGTGGACGTCGAGGTGCCTTCTACGACGTCGGGCGTCGTCACGCGCATTCTCGCTCGCGAAGGCGACACGGTCGCAATCGGCTCGGTGCTCGCGGAGATCGATTCGTCGAAGACCGCCGAGAAAACACCGCCGCCGGCTGCGGGCAATGGTGCCCCTGCGGCGCAAGCGCCGGCGCGCGCTGCGTCACCGCCGCCTCCGACGCCAGGCGAGGGGATCGCCGATTCACAGGCGCGCCGAATCGCGGAACGGCTGGGTGTCGACCTGACCCGCGTGCGCGGCTCCGGCCCCAACGGACTGATCCTTCGCTCCGACGTGCTGGAACAGGCCGAGAGTGCGCGTCGCCCGTCGATCGCGCCGCCGGTTATCAGCGATGGGCCAATTCCGGCCGGTGCAACGCTCACGCCGCTGCGCGGACCGGCTGCGGCGCTCAGCGGATACATGGAACAGAGCCTTCGGATACCGACGGCTACCAGCTTTCGAAGCGTGCCGGTCGATGTGCTGGACGCACGCCGCAAAGAGCTCAACGGCGCCGTTCGCGCCGCCGGGCGCACCGAGCGCATCTCCTTTACGCACGTCATCGCGTATGCGCTCGTGCGCGCAGCTCGCGAGCTGCCCTTCATCACGCATTCGTTTCGCCGCGACGACGCCGGCAAGCCGGCACGGCTCGAACCGGGGATCCATCTCGGGCTCGCGGTCGATACCGAACGTAAGGACGGAACGCGTTCGCTGGTCGTGCCGGTCATCCGTAACGCGGACGCGCTCGACTTCGCGGCCTTCCGAAATAGGTACGAAGAGCTCGTCGGATTAGCGCGCGAGAACAAGCTCACCGCCGACGATCTGCAAGGCGCGTCGTTCACGCTTACCAATCCGGGCGGCATCGGCACCATCGCATCGGTGCCGCGCTTGATGGCCGGCCAAGGCGCGATCATCGCCACCGGCGCGATCGGATACCCGCCCGGTTTCACCAGCGCCAACGAGCAATCGTTGCGCTTGCTGGGCGTCGCGCGCATCATGCAGATGACGAGCACGTACGATCATCGCGTCATTCAGGGCGCGCAATCGGGCGAATATCTTCGTCGCATCGACGAGCTGCTGCAAGGGCGCGAAGCATTTTACGAAGCGATCTTTGAATCGCTCGGACTGCAGGCCGCGCCGCTGCCGCAAATCGCGGTCAGCCCGGTCGGCGCGGCCGCGGCACAACCGTCCGACGAAATGTTGCGCGCGGTCGCCTCGGGCATGGCAATCGTTGCGGCCTACCGGCGTCACGGCCATCTCGCTGCGAACCTCGACCCGCTGGGGACCGAACCGGTCGGGGATCCATCGCTCGATCCGCAGAGTTACGGTTTGACGCCCGCGCTGCAGAGCGCGATTCCGGCGAGCGTACTCAACGTGAAGCTTCCGGGTCATACGCTCGCCGACGTGTTGCCGCGGTTGCGGGAAACGTACAGCTCGACGATTGCCTACGAGATCGAGCATATTTCCAACGCCAAACAGCGCACGTGGCTGCGCGATTACATCGAGGCGGGACGCAACCGCCTCAAGGAATCGCCGCAACGGCAGATCGACTTTCTCCAACGGCTCACGCAAGTAGAGTCGTTCGACCGCTACGTACGTAAGACGTTCCTCGGGCAGAAGACGTTCTCAGGCGAAGGGCTGGACGTAATGGTCCCGATGCTCGAAGAGATGCTCGACATGCTGGCCGACGACGGAGTCGAGAATGCCGTCATCGGCATGGCGCACCGCGGACGCCTCAACGTCATCGCGCACGTCGTGAACAGCCCGTACGAAGAAGTCATGACGGAGTTCGAAGCCGCGCAGTATCGCGGCAACCTGGGCGACGACGACGTAATGGGCGACGTCAAATACCACCACGGTGCGACGGGAACGTTTACGACTTCAAAAGGCAAGGCGATCGGCGTCACGCTCGCGCATAATCCCAGCCATCTCGAAGCCGTCGATCCGGTCGTCGAGGGAAGCGCCCGCGCGCTGCAGACCGATCATTCGCACGGGGAACCCACGCAAGACCACAAGCGTGCGGTGCCGATCCTCATTCACGGCGATGCGGCCTTTACCGGACAAGGCATCGTCGCGGAAGTCTTCAACATGCAGTCGCTGCCGGGATACGAAACGGGCGGCACGATTCACCTCATTGCGAACAATCAAATCGGGTTCACGACCGATCCCGCGGACGCGCGTTCCACGCGCTACGCATCCGATCTGGCCAAGGGGTTCGACGTGCCGATCGTGCACGTGAATTCCGACGACGTCGACGCGTGCATCGCCGCAGTGCATCTTGCGATCGATTTTCGCCGCGCCTTCGGCCGCGACGCGCTTATCGATCTCATCGGCTACCGGCGCTTCGGTCATAACGAGCAGGACGAGCCGGCCTACACGCAGCCGCAGCTCGCCGAACGCATTAAGAATCATCCGACCGTGCGCGAGCTCTTCGCCAACAAGCTCGTCAACCAAGGCGCGATCGCACCGGAACGCGTGCAGGCGATGCTCGACGAAGCGACCGAACGGCTCCAACAAGCGCGTCGCGCCGTCAAAGGCGCGCTTGCATCGCACATCGCGGGGCGCAAACTCTCGGGGAGCAACACGTTCGACGGCACGGTACTGCCCGCGGTCACGAAGCCCACGCTGGTTGCATGGACGACAGCGTTGACGGCGGTGCCGGACGGATTCACGCTCAATCGCAAGCTGCGCGCGCAGTTCGATCGCCGCGCGGCGACCATCGCGGAAAAGGGCGTCGTCGATTGGGGGACGGCCGAATCGCTCGCGTTTGCGTCGCTCTTGACGACCGGGACGCCGATCCGCCTCACCGGGCAGGACACGGAGCGAGGAACGTTCAGCCATCGCCATTCCGTCTACCATGATGTCGTCTCTCGCAGCGCGTGGATTCCGCTGCAGCATCTGTCCGCCGGACAAGCGTCTTTCGAAATTCACAATAGCCCGCTCTCCGAGTACGCCTGCATGGGATTCGAGTACGGCTACTCGGCGCAGGAGCCCGAAGCGCTCGTGCTGTGGGAAGCGCAGTACGGCGACTTCGTCAACGGGGCCGAAATCGTCGTCGACCAATTCATCGCGGCCGGACAAGCAAAATGGGGACAAACCTCCCGCCTTACGCTGCTCCTTCCGCACGGCTACGAGGGCGGCGGCCCCGAGCATTCCAGCGCGCGCCTCGAGCGTTTTCTCCAACTCGTTGCGGAAGGCAACTTGCGCGTCGCCTCGCCGTCGGTCGCAAGCAATTACTACCATCTGCTGCGAATGCAGGCGCGTTCGCCGATCGCCGTTCCGCTCGTCGTGATGACGCCCAAATCGCTGCTGCGCGCCGAGAGCGCGGCCGGATCGCTCGACGAAATGGCCGGCGGCGCGTTCTCGCCGGTTATCGACGACCCGCGGAGTCTCGATCGCAACGCAGTCGAACGACTCATCCTGTGCAGCGGCAAGATTTATCACGACCTCGTCGCGCACGCCGCATACCGCTCGCTGCAGCGCACCGCCATCGCGCGCATCGAACTTCTTGCGCCGCTTCCGGTCGGCGATATTAACCGTCTGATCGCGGGTTATCCTCAATTGAAAAAGATCGTGTGGGTTCAGGAGGAGCCGAAGAATATGGGAGCGCGCGCCTTCGTCCGGCGCCGGCTGCTCGAGGGGAAACGCGACGGCTTCGACATCGAGTACATCGGCCGCGGCTACCGAGCCAGCCCCAGCGAGGGGTACGCGGGTCAGCACGCCGTTGAACAGGAGCGCATCGTTAGCACCGCGCTCGCCGAATAGAAAGCCCATATTTGGCGCATCCCGTTGTCGCCTCGGGCCTCGTTTACCATAGTAAACTTCAGCCCTCCGCTTCTAGGGCTGCATCCAAATCTGAGCTTTCTTTTATGGTAGATTTTTTTCTGAAAACATTTCGGCAAGAAGCTCGTCGATAGTCGGGGCGTCGATGAAGAGTCCTCGAGTATGCGGTCCGACGAAGCCTTCGCGCACCATCGAGTCGAAGAGCGCCAGCAATGCATCGTAGTATCCGCGGAAGTTGAGCAGGCCGATCGGTTTATCGTGGATGCGCAGCTGCCGCCAGCTCAAAACTTCGCAAAACTCGTCCATGGTTCCGAAGCCGCCCGGCAGCGCGATGAACGCGTCGCTGCGGTCCACCATCATCGCTTTGCGTTCGTGCATGGTCGTCACGAGATGAAGCTCGGTGAGACCCGCGTGCGCCATCTCGGTTCGCGCGAGCGCGTGCGGAATGACGCCGATGACTTCACCGCCGCTTTCGAGTGCGGCGTCGGCCACAATCCTCATCAGACCGATTCCGCCGCCGCCGTAGACGATGCCGTAACCGGCCGCCACGATCGCTTGCGCGGCTTTCCGTGCCATTTGCGCGTATGCCGCGTCGTTGCCGACGTGCGAGCCGCAGAAGACGCAGATTCGTTTCATCGTCCGGCGGCCTTGGTCACTCTCTTTCGCCGCGCCTGCCCGTGAACGTTTGGCTGTGGGCTTCGTTAGAATTCGCGGTGCTCGCGGCGCTTGCGGTCGTCCGAGCGAAGCTTTGGACGTACGGGTCCGATACCGGAACGTTCGCGCAGGTCGTGCACGACGCTTTCGGCGGTATGCGTAACGGCGTCGAATCGGGCTCGCACTTCCGCTACCATTGGTCGCCTTCGTTGGCGTTGCTCTGGCCGGTAGTTGCGGCGACGCGCAGTGCGCTCGGATTGCAGCTGGTCCAAGCCGCGGCAACGGCGGTATGCGGCCCGCTCGTCGCAGCGCTCGCGCGCCCATATGCCGGTCGCAGTGCGGCAGCCGCACTCGGTGTGATAACGTTGCTCTACCCGCCGCTGCTGGCGCTCGGTTTCGACGAGTTTCACGAGCTCGGTCTCTTTACGGCGGTCGTGCTCGCGCTCGTGCTGGCGGCCGACCGCCGGCGCTGGATCGCGTTTGCCGCGTTTGCCCTCGTCGCGATCGGCTTGCGCGAAGATGCCGCGCTCACGCTCGTGGTCTTTGGCATCGCGCTGTTCGCAATTGCGTTGCGCGCGCGCCCGACCGGAGCCGGATTGCTCGAAGGTTTTTCCGCATCGCCACGAGCGTTGGGTATCGCGGGCGCAGCGCTTGCCCTTGCTGCGATATGCTCGCTCGGCTTTTACTATGGCGTCATCACGCCACGGCTCGGCGGTTGGGCGCCAAGTCATTTTTACGTCTACTCATTTGCGAACGGGCCGGGCGCACTCGTGGTCGCGCCGTTGACGCATCCGGGAGAGTTCTTTCCGGCGATCGCTACGTTGGGCCGCCTGACGTACGTGCTCGAAGCGCTCGTGCCGCTCGCGTTTCTGCCGTTGCGCTCTTTGTGGTCGCTCCTCGCGCTGCCCGGCGGCGCAATCGTATTGCTCGCGAACTCCGGCTACGTCTGGCGGATGGGGGATCACTATGCCGCACTATGGATACCCTGGCTGCTCGTTGGAACGATCGTCGCAGTCGCAGCACTTATGAAGCATCGCGGCGCGCGCATCGCCGGGCGCGCGACGACGGCGGCGATAATTCTTTGCGCGGTCTTTCTCGTTGCGTTCAATCCGCTCCATCCGCTCCATTATCTTCATTCCTATTATCACGATCTGACCGACGCACGCCGCGCGATCGGCTGCGTTCCGAAGGATGCGTCGATGGCGACGTATGACGAGTGGTTTTCGGCCGTCGCGGCGCAACGCCCGCGCGCGACGATCGACCGCGCCGCGGGAGTCCAGTATCTCGTCTATGCCGCAGACTTTTCGAGCGATCCCAATCAAGCGCGTCTCTGGCCGCAGGTTCAGTCGGAGGTATCGAGCGGACGATATCGCATCGCATGCCGTTATGGCGACGTCGTCACGTACGAGGCAGCCGGTGCCCAATAAGATTTTGGGACCGAGCCGATGGACGACGCTGCGCGGGCTCGTGCCCGTGCCGTTTAAGCGTTTTCCCGGCTTCCTTACGGAGATGACGGCTCGCTACGGCAATCTCTTCGCGTTCGCGTTGCCGTGGCGCTCGTACGTTTTCGTGAACGAGCCGGCGCTCATCAAGGACATCCTGGTGACGCAGCAGCACGCGTTTTCGAAATCGCTCGGCACGCGCGTGCTGCGGCTGTTGCTTGGCGAAGGGTTGTTGACGAGTGAAGATCCGCTGCACCGGCAGATGCGCCGGATCGTCCAGCCGGCGTTTCATCGCGAACGGATCGCGGAGTACGCGCGGATCATGGAGCGCGACGCCGCCGACTTTCGCGATCGGTTGGTGCCCGGTGCGCAATTCGATGCGCACGCGGCGATGACGGAGCTTACCTTGCGGATCGCGACGGAGACTCTCTTCGGAAGCGACGAAAGCGCAGCCGCGGCGGCGGTCGCGGACGCGCTGCGTCTGATGATGACCGAGTTTCCGGCAATGCTCACGCCGATCGGAGCGCTGCGGCAGCGCTTGCCGCTGCGAAATACGCGTCGTTTTTGGCGTGCGCGGCAGATGCTCGATGCGATCATCTACGGGCTCATCGCGCGACGGCGCAGCGATGCCGCGCACCGCGGCGACGCCCTCTCGATGCTGCTGGAATCGCAAGAGGCCGAACGCGAACATCGCCCAAGCGACGAGCAGATCCGCGATGAGATCATGACGCTCTTCATGGCCGGTCACGAGACCACCGCAAACGCGCTGACGTGGGCAATCTATCTCTTGGCCCAGCATCCGGCGGTCGACGAACGTGCCGCGACGGCGGCGCGCGCGGGCGATGCGGCGTACATCGAGCGCGTCGTTAAAGAGGTGCTGCGGCTCTATCCGCCTGCGTGGATCATCGGACGCGAATCGGTGCGCGACGTGACGCTGGTCGACGGAAGCTTCATTCCGCAAGGAATGACGGTCTTCGCGGCGCCGTTGCTGCTGCACCGCCGCGCGGAGTACTTCGCGAACCCGCACGCCTTTAATCCGGACCGATGGCTGGGACCCGATCCGCCGCCGTTCGCGTACGTTCCGTTCGGCGGCGGCGCGCGCCGTTGCATCGGCGAAGAGTTCGCGCTGCGCGAGACGGCAATCGTCTTGTCCGCACTGCTCGCGCGCTATCGATTCGAGCTGCAACCCAATGCGCGCGTCGAAATCGCACCGTTAGTCACGCTGCGCCCCGCAGGCCCGGTGCCGATGCGAGCGATGGAGCGTCTCGCCGGCTTCTCGATGGAAAAAGTTGACGTAGGTAGCAGCATCTAGGTCAACTCCGGCGAAAATTCGGTCCCCAGACGTTAGAGAGGTATAGCATGCAAGTACAAGCTCGTTTTGCTCTCGGGCTGAGCGCGCTCCTGGCGTCTGCATGGGGGTGCTCCGGCGCGGCAAACGTTGCGTCCCTTCCCCAGCCGCAAGGTCAATCCGCCACCACGGCGGCGCGCGAACGCATCAAGATCCGCGAGTTCGCCGATCTGCCAAACTGTCCATCAGGAAGCTGTCTTTCGTTTTACTTCCCGACGGCCATAACCGTCGGACCCGATGGGGCGTTGTGGGTCGCCGACGATATCGACCAGGACGCGGGCGCCTCCGCGATCGCGCGTGTCACAACCAGCGGCAAGCGTACCGCGACCTTTTACTACCAGAACTACGCGAGCCCATCGTTCCAAGACATCGCGACCGGTCCCGACGGAGCACTCTGGACGACCGACTGGGGCGATAGTCAGATTCTGCGGATGACGACGAACGGAACCTTCACCGAATATCCGCTTAACGGCGCCGCGCCAGAGGGAATTGTTTCCGGTCCGGACCGTGCGCTATGGTTCGTTGAGAACAACGTTGAAAACGCGTCGGTTGGCCGTATCACGACCGGCGGCCGTATCACGCTCTTTACAAATGGAATTTCGAGCGGCGCGGCGCTGCAGGACATCACGCTCGGCCCCGACGGCGCCCTTTGGTTCACCGAGTCAACCGGCGACCGCATCGGGCGAATTACCAAACGCGGCACGATCACCGAGTACTCCTCGGGCATCACGCCGGGTTCGAAGCCGTACTCAATCGCCGCGGGTCCCGATGGCGCGCTGTGGTTTACCGAGACCGCAGCCGGACGGATCGGCCGCATCACCACTGCGGGAAAGGTTACCGAATACTCGCAGGGCATCACGCCGACCGAAGGACCCGTCGATCTTGCGGCCGGCTCGGACGGCGCAATGTGGTTTACCGAATATGAAACCGTCGGGTCCTACCACGTTAGTGCGTCGAAAATCGGGCGCATTACGATGAACGGCAATATTACCGAATACGCGAAGATCGATCAAAGTTCCGCGCCGACGACGATCGTGCAAGGTCCCGACAAGAATATGTGGTTCGTCGAAACGAACGCCAATCGGACGGGCCGGGTAGCGCTTTAAAGCGAGGCGGCTAGTGCTCGAAGGAAGCGACGCTCTCGCCGGGTGCCGCGGGTTCGACGCGGCCGCCGAGATATTTGCCTAGGAAGGCTTCGACTGCGGCGTTGAAGCGGCGGTTGTTCTCAGGGCGCGCGAAGCCGTGCCCCTCGTCGGGAAAGACGATGTACTCCACCGGTTCGTTGTTCTTGCGCATCGCGGCAACGATCTGGTCGCTCTCCCGTTCGTTAACCCGCGGATCGTTGGCACCTTGCCCGATGAGCAGCGGAACTTTGATTTGATCCGCTTTGAAGAGCGGCGATTGCGAGTTCAGGAACGCGACGGTATCCCCCATGCGCAGCGTGAACGTTGCGCGATCCGTCGACCAGTACGGCGGGATCGACTGCAGCAGCGTATTGAGGTTCGACGGTCCGACGATGTCCACGCCCGCGGTAAATGCACCCGGTGAAAAGGCCACGCCGGCAAGCACCGCATATCCGCCGTAGCTGCCGCCCATAATCGCGACTTTCGCGGGGTTCGCGTAGCCCTGTGCGACGGCCCAGTTCTTTGCGTCGATCAGATCTTGGTGCATCGTCCCGGCCCACTGCCGGTTGCCGGCATTGAGAAACTCTTTCCCATAACCGGTCGAGCCGCGGAAGTTCACCTGCAAGACCGCGTAGCCGCGGTTCGCAAGCCATTGTACGTAACCGCTATAGCCCCAGCTGTCGCGCGCCCACGGACCGCCGTGGACGAATAAAACCATCGGTAAGTTCTTCGGTGCAACGCCGACCGGCAACGTCAAGTAGCCGTGAATCGTGCGGCCGTCGCTTGCCGTATAGGTAATCGGCTGCATCGTCGCGAGCTGGTAGTTCTGTAATGCCGGACGCGACACGAAGAGAAACGCACCGCGTTTCGTGGCGCGATCGTACGAGTAGTATGCCACCGGACCGTTATCGACGAGATAGCTCACGATCAGATGCCGGCCGTCCGCCGTGCTGCTGAGAAAGCCGATGTCGCCCCGGTGCAGCTTTGCGAGCGCGTCGAAATCGCTTTGGAAGGCGGGGTCGAGGACGTCCCACTCCGTTCGGTCCCGTTCGAACGAGACGGCGGCGAGCTCGCGGGTCTTCGCGTCGATGAGCGGGCCTCCGACGTCGTACGTCGGATCGGAAGCGATGACCGTATACTTCCCGGTGCTCAGATCGTACTCGAGCAACCGCGACGAGTTTGCGCCGACGCTCGAGGAGACGTAGAGCGAGCGATTGTCCGCGCTGAACGCTACCGGCGCGATCGAATCCTCCGGACCGGCCTTCAGAAGAGCGTGCCACGGCGCCGAAGCGTTCGCGCGCACGAGGATTGCGTTCGAGCCATCGGGGTTGTTTTGCAGCGCCGCCCGGACGACGAAGTGATTATCTTCAGCCCAGCCGCCGACGGTGCCGGGGTTCTGCGTGTCGAGCGTCGCGACGCCGGATCGTACATCGACCCGATAGACGTCGAAGACTTTTGGATCGCGTTTGTTCGACGTGATGAGGATGACGTTTCTGAAGCGAGGGTCGACGGCTTCAATATCGGAGCGGACCTTGTCGCCGAAAGGCGTGAGGTCGCGCGTTGCCTTCGTCGCTACGTCGGTTTGAAAGACGGAGAAGTTCTCGTTTCCGGCTTTGTCTTGGGCGTACAAGACGTGCTTGGAGTCCGGCTGCCAAACGACGTTGCGAATCGGTCGCGCAGGATCCGTGGCGACCACGCGGTCATCGCTCTTTCCGACGGTGCGAACCCAAATCGATAGGACGCCGTTAGAAGGCGCGAGATAGGCGAGCATGTGTCCGTTCGGTGAAATCTCGGGAGAGGCTTTTTCGGGATTTCCGAAGAGCACGGCGCGCGGAATGAGCGGCGGCAGATCGGCGCGCGCGCCAACCGGCGCCGCGAGAACGAATGCGGCAAAACCGGCGGTCAGCAATCGCTTGGGCGGTATCATGCCAACACTAATTGCTGTTCGCCGACGCCGGCTTTGCGGACCGCATCGGCGATCATCTCATCCTGGATCTCGCGGACTTGCCAACGCGTCTGCGCTTCGGGTGAGAGACGGTCGATCGGATCGAAGTAAACGAACGCCTTGCCCGGCTTGACGCTCGGCGCCGCATAGACCGCGATGCCGTTCTCGCGATCGTAATACTCGTACGAGTGCACGTCGCGCTTGCCGCCGCCGCCGGGGGCGTCGCAAACAAACGTCGGCGTGTTGAAACCGGCGGTGCTGCCGCGAACGAATTTTTCAGCCTCGGTCGCGGTGGCGATCGGCGTGCGCAGCTCCTCCACCCCCTTGACCATGTCGTGCATGTACACGTAGTAAGGGTGTACGTTGAGGTGACCGAGCCGCTTGACGAGCAGCTGCATACGCGCGGGCGTATCGTTGACGCCGCGAATGAGCACGGATTGATTGCGCGTAAAGATTCCGCGCTCGAAGAGAACGCGCATCGCCCGCTGAGTTATCCACGTGATCTCTTCGGGTGCGTTGAAGTGTGTATGCAGCACGACCTCTTTACCGAGCGTGCGCCCCCGCTCGACGATTGCGGTCAGCGCATCGACCCATTCGCCGTGAGTCAGAATCTTCATCGGCATGATGGCCGGGCCTTTGGTCGCGAAGCGCATGCGGCGGACGTGTGGAATGTCGAGCAGCGCGTTGCCGATCAACTCGATGTTCTTCGGCGGCAGCTGATAGACGTCGCCGCCGGAGATGACGATGTCCTCGAGCTCGGGACGCTCGGCGATGTAGTGGAAGGCATCCTGCCACTGCTTGGGCGTTTTCGCCAGCGGAATCTTGTCGACGTAAGCGGTGTCCGGGCCGATTGCGTAGCTGCGCGTGCAGAACCGGCAGTACACCGGGCACACGTTCAGGGGCAAGAAAAGAGCCTTGTCGACGTAGCGATGCACCAGGCCGGGTACGGGAGAGTCCTCTTGCTCGTGCA
>JAMXLK010000011.1 GCA_024281075.1 Vulcanimicrobiia bacterium | reverse complement strand
CGACGGTGCATTGATACGGCTTCTTGCCGGCGCAGGTCGATGACGGCGGCATTTGCTCGACGATGAAGGAGCGGTGCAGCTGCGACGTTACCGCGAGCGTACGAATCCGCGCCGAGTCGCATTGCGTAGGCAGTGTCACGTAGGCGTGAATCACAAAAGTAGAGTTGCTCGTAACGCCCGCCGTAACGACCGTTGCGGTGGCAGGGCTCCGCGACGCGGCCGCCGGGGCACTGACGGGTGTCGAAAGCGCGAGGAGCGCGCACGCTGCGGCGAGAGCATAAAAGCGCATATTTAAGGAAACCTCCTGAGCGAAAGGTAGCTAGCGGGTACCTCTTTGCTTAGCTTCGCATTCCGACCTCTAGCATTTGCGCAATGGCGCATGATAGCATGGCGTCGAATTATGCCGCTACACGAAATCGTGCTGCCGGAAACCAAACCCGAGACCGAGTGGGTGCGCGGGCGGCCGCTCCAAAAGGTGAGTCCGCAACGCGATCACTCCCTGCTCCAAGGGGCCCTTGTGATTGAGCTCAATCGCTGGGCGCATGGCCGCGGCGAGGTTGGGCCAGAGTGGCGCTTTCGCATCGCGCCGCCGGGTGAGGTTCGACGCCCACTGGTACCAGATGTTTCTTATGTTTCCAACGCGCGGTTACGTGACCTCACCGATGAGCAGTTGCAAATCCCGCCGCTGGCGCCGGACGTCGCCGTAGAAATCTTATCGCCCGACGATCGCCGCGTCGACGTTGACGATAAAATCGGCGTCTACCTGCGCGCCGGCTCTTCGCTGGTCATCGTCGTCGATCCGCAACGTCGCATCGTCGAGCTCCACGACGGCACGACGACGACGCACTTGGACCCGAGCGGCACGATCCAACACGCGGCGCTGCCCGGCTTCGCGTACCCGGTCGCGGAGTTGTTCGCCGTCTTGCAGCGAGCGCGCTAACTAGCGGACGACACCGAGCGCGCGACGCCGCGCAGCTTCTCCGGATTACGGATGACGTACATCGCGGCGATGCGGCCGTCTCGGATCTCCAGCGCGGCGACTTCTTGAACGCCGGCCTTGTTGAACGTGACGATGCCGGGCAAGCCGTTGAGCGTCGCGAGCTCGATGCGCACGATATCGTGCCAGCCTTGTTTTTCTTTGAGGCCGAAGAGCAGCTTCGTGACGCGATCGCGTCCGACGACCGGAACCGTGGCGGCGGCGACTTTACCCCCGCCGTCGCCGGTGAAGACGACGTCATCGGTAAGCAGCTGCTGCAATGCGGCGGGATCGTCGTTTTGAATCGCGGCGAGAAATTCGTCGCGAATCCGCATCAACTCTTTGGGATCGCTGCGCGAATGGCGCCCGGCATCGCGGACGTGCTCGCGGGCGCGCGTCGCCAGTTTTCGCACCGCAGGCTCGGCACGCCCGAGCGTTTGCGCGATTTCGGCAAACGGCACGTCGAGCACGTCGTGCAGTAAGAATGCCGCGCGCTCGAGCGGCGCCAAGCGTTCGAGCGCGAGGAGCAGCGCGAAGGAAATATCGTCGGCCAGCGTCGCTGCCGCTTCGGGATTATCGGATTCCGCGACAACCGGCTCGGGCAGCCACGGGCCGACGTAAACTTCGCGCTTTGCGCGCGCCGAGCGCAAACGGTCGAGAGCGAGTGGCGTGACGATCGTGCGTGCGAGCGCGCGTTCGTCGCGCACGTCGCCGTCATCGAGCGCGGCGCTCCAGCGAAGGTAGGCTTCTTGCGCGACGTCCTCCGCCTCGGCGTACTCGCCCAGCATCCGATACGCGTGGCGCACCAGCATCGGCCGCAGATCTTCAAAACGCTCGGCGCGCTGCGCGATCACGCGTATTGCGGGCTCCGGTGCATTTCGATGGTCTCACCGCCAACGCGCACGCGCTGACACGCGTGCCCATGACCGATTGCATATTTGAACGTCGGGTACGCCTGCGCGGCGACGATGCCGTATCCCAGCGAAACGAGTCCGGCGCGCCCCCAGCGGCGCAGGATCTCCTCGCGTGCATCTTCGCCGGTGGCGTCGCGCGCAATCGTCCCCAGCGCCAGCTCGACGCCGAGCAGCGTCTCTTTGGAAAGTTTGGCATAGTCGCGCTCGAGAATCGCGCGGATCGTCTCCGGCTTCACGCCGGCGTCTTCCGCCATCCGTACGCCGAGCTGCAGGCAGGGTCCGCAATCGGCGGCTTTGGATGCGGTGAGCGTTGCACCGGCGTAGACGTCGGCCGGAACTTTACGGTAGCCGCTGAGTTTTCCGAGCGCCTGCAGCGGCATCACCGCTCCGACGCCGGCTTCGTCGACTATTTCCTGCATGTAACGGGTATCGTATCCCCAGCGCTGTCCGAACGCTTCCAGTTTCCTCTTCACAAACGACTTGAACATGATGTTTTCGAACCTCCGCCCCCTAGACGGGAGAGTCCCGCAGAATGTGACATTGCTTGCGCAGGCACGCGCCTGCTAGCCAGCGCAAGCACGTAGAATGCCGTACGCGCCGCCGCCCGCAATTTATGCTTCCGCGCCGCGCCACACGCCCCACCCGTACGCCACAGCAACGCCGTCGGGCGCGCCGTCGCCGAGCCCGACACCGTTATGGGACGTCGAGGCCAGCGTCGAGTACGACTCGCAATTCGCCGACGTGCTCTTCAACGCGGAAGCGCGCCGCGATCTCGTCGTCTATGGAACGATCGTGCCGTATGCCGATCTCATCGTCGGGTACGACACGCGCTCGGGCGTGCCGGGCCTGTCGGAAATCTATAACGAAAACGCGGTCATCCCATCGGTCGGCGTTCGCTATCCCTTCGGCGTTTACGAATACGGCGAGTTGTTTGCGCAGGCCGGTTACAGTTTTGGGTTGCGCGGTCAGCTCAGCTACCCCGAAACGCGCTACGGCTTCGACTATGCGCGCGATTACGGTGCCTCGTACGGCAATGCGTATCCGCACGCACAAGTCGAGGCCGAGATTGCAGATTACTCCCGCTTCCAAGGCAACATCATCGCAGAGACTCAGGCATATTACGACGCGGCCTTGACGCCGTGGCTGCGTCCGATGATCGGCGCCGACCTCGGCTTCGATTCGCACCGCGAGTACGGCAATAACTACGTCGAAGCGTACGCCGGTTTTTTGATTCCGCTATCGACAGTCTTCGACTTCCGGTTCGCCGGCGTCGAAGGTACGTATCTTTCGCGCGGCGTCGACCGCCCGTCGCCGCCGTCGTATTCGAGCATTCGCATCACGCTCCAACACGAATTTCCGCCCTAAAGCGTTACGGCGGCGCTCGCCGAATAGCGGCTCTATGAGCCGCCCGTCAGGCACGGTGACGTTTCTGTTCTCCGATATCGAGGGCAGCACGAAGCGCTGGGAACGCGATCGCGACGCAATGTCGCAAGCGCTGCAACGCCACGATGCACTGATGCGCGAGTCGATCGAAGCCCACGGCGGCTACGTGTTCAAAGTAATCGGCGACGCGTTCTGCGCGGCATTCGCAACGGCACCCGACGCGCTCGCCGCCGCCGTGCGCGCGCAGCGGGCGCTTGCGGCTGCC
>JAMXLK010000010.1 GCA_024281075.1 Vulcanimicrobiia bacterium | reverse complement strand
CCGCCCGGACTAAAGTCGCTGCTTTGCAGCTGCATCGTCGCCGTAGCCGCCGCCACGGCGAAGCCCGCGATCGCCACTACTCCTTGCATGGCCGTATGGTATCATGGCGTGGCCATGATGGGAGTTAGGCCTCACGCGGCGTAACCCCGCGAACCCCGCCAGAACCGGAAGGTAGCAACGGTAAGCGGGCCCTTACGGGTGCCGTGAGTCTCCTGGCTCTCGTCGTGGTTCATACCGGAGCCGTAGAGGATTGCAGTTGGGAAGCTTCTATGCCGCAGCAGGCGCATTTGCCGGCGCTCTGCTTGCGCTTGCCGCCTATCATGCCGCCGTGACGCGTCCCGCACTCGCGCGGCTGAGCCGCTTGCTTGACGTGCACGATGGAATGCTCGCCGGGGGCAACGGCAGCGCGTCAGGGCGCCTGGAAGCGCTCGAAAGCGCGCAAGCCTCCGGTCGTGCTGCGATGGATGGGCTCAGCGCACGCATGCGCGAGCTCGAAGCACTCGCCGCGACCGATCTGTCGCGCGCCGGCTTCGTGCGATACGATGCTTTTTCCGGCGCGGGCGCGGGGCTCTCCTACGCGCTGGCGCTGCTCAATCGCGAGGGCGACGGAGTCGTGTTGACGAGCATTTACTCGCGCGAAGATACGCGCACGTTCGGCAAACCGGTCGCCGGTTTCAAGCCGACGGTACAAGCTTCGGACGAAGAGCTCGCGGCGATAGAGCGGGCTCGCACCAATGGCTCGTAGAAGCGCGAAACTGTGAATCCGCTCCTTTGCAACCTCGGCATGGTGCTGCGCTATGCGGTTAACATTTATACGCTGCTGTTGCTGATCTACGCCGTAGTCTCGTGGATTCCAGATTTACGGCGCGGGCGCTGGGTGTATTACCTTGCGTCGGTAATCGAACCCGTGCTCATTCCGATTCGCCGCATCATCCCGCCGCTCGGCGGTCTCGACCTTGCGTTTCTCGTTCTTTTGCTCGCCCTGCAGCTGCTCGTTCAGCCCGCGATCACGCGGCTTTTGTACACCAGCTGCATACCACTCTATTAGGCGGCGAACTCCGTGGCGTTGAAAACCGAGCGGCCGCATCGCGTCGACGTGGCGAGCAACGTGCGCAACTTCTGCATCATCGCGCACATCGACCACGGCAAGACGACGCTTTCCGATCGATTGCTCGAAATCACGCAGACCGTGGACGCGAGGCAGTTGGAAGAACAGGCGCTCGACGCGATGGACCTCGAGCGCGAGCGCGGCATCACGATTCGGATGCATCCCGTCACGCTGGAGTATCGCGCGCAAAACGGCGAGCCGTACCGCTTGAATCTGATCGACACGCCGGGACACGTCGATTTCTCCTATGAGGTTTCCCGATCGCTGGCGGCATGCGAAGGCGCCGTGCTCATTATCGACGCGGCGCAAGGCATCGAAGCGCAGACACTCGCCAACTATCACTTAGCGCTCGAGCACGAGCTCACCATCATCCCCGTCATCAACAAGATCGATCTCCCGGCAGCCGATCCGGAGCGCGTGATGGGCGAGATCGAGGAGCTGCTGGTGATGGAGCGCAGTGAGTGTATCCTTGCCAGTGCGAAGAACGGCGTAGGCATCGAAGAGATCCTGGAAGCGATCGTGCATCGCATTCCGCCGCCGAAGGGTTACCGCGATCATTTACGCGCGCTCGTCTTCAACGCACAATTCGATCCGTATCGGGGCGTCGTCAGCTATGTGCGCGTGGTCGACGGAACGCTCGCGGCCGGAACGCGCTTTATGTCGATGGCGCATCAGCAAGTCTTCGAATGCACCGAGGTCGGCATCTTCGCGCCGCAGATGCGTCCGGTGAAAGCCTTACAGCTCGGCGACGTCGGCTATGTGATCGCAAACATCAAATCGTTGGGCGAGATCGACGTCGGCGACACGATTACGTCGGCTAACAATCCGGCGCACGTCGCATTGCCGGGCTACCGCAAAGCGGTACCAATGGTATATTGCGGCCTTTATCCCAACGAAGGCGAGTACGACGGCCTGCGCGATGCCCTCGAAAAGCTCAAGCTCAACGATGCGGCGCTGGTGTACGAGCCCGAAAGCTCGGTGGCGCTCGGTTTCGGGTTTCGATGCGGCTTTTTGGGATTGCTCCACATGGAGATCGTGCAGGAGCGCCTCGAGCGCGACTACGGCCTCGACCTGATCGCGACGTCGCCGTCGGTCGTTTTTCGCGTCGTGAGAACCGATGGCACGACGGAGATGATCGACAACCCGTCCAGGTTGCCGCCACCGAACGTAATTCGCAGCATTGAAGAGCCCTATGTTAAGGCGACGATCATTTCGCCGCCCGACTTCGTCGGCGCGATTATGGATATTACGCAAAGCCGGCGCGGGACGCTCGGTAACATGGAGTATCTCCACGACGGCCGCGTGATCTTGACCTACGAGATGCCGCTGATCGAGGTGATCGTCGATTTCTTCGACGCGCTCAAATCGCGCACGAAAGGTTATGCGTCGCTCGACTACGAGGTGATCGAATACCGCGAAGGCGATCTGGCGAAGCTGGAAATTCTGCTCAACGCCGAGCCGGTCGACGCGCTCTCCTTCATCGTGGCGCGCGACAAGGCGGTTTCGCGGGGACGCGCCCTTGCGGAGAAGCTCAAAGAACTTATCCCGCGTCAGATGTTCGAGGTGCCGATTCAGGCTCAAATCGGCGGAAAGATCATCGCACGCGAAACGGTGAGCGCGATGCGCAAGAACGTGTTGTCGAAGTGTTACGGCGGCGATATCACCCGCAAACGAAAACTGTTGGAGAAGCAGAAGGCTGGCAAGGAGCGCATGAAACGCGTCGGCAAGGTCGAGTTGCCGCAGGAGGCATTCATGGCCGTGCTTCGACTCGGCTCGTGAAGACCTACGTCGCGACCGGTAATCCCGGCAAGCTTCGCGAGCTCAAGACATTCTTCGCGAAGTCCGCGTTGCAGATCGTGACGCCGCGCAAGCGCATCGAGCTCGACGTGATCGAAAGCGCGCCGACCTATGAAGGCAATGCGCTGATCAAGGCGCACGCGATGGCGGCCGCCTTACGCGAACGCCGCGTTTCGGCGGCAGTGCTAGCGGACGATAGCGGACTCGAAGTCGAGGCGCTTGCCGGAAGGCCCGGCGTGCACTCCGCACGGTACGGTGGTCCGGATCTCGATTGGCCGACGCGGCGCGCCGCGCTGCTCGAGGAGCTTCGCGGCATCCCGCCCTATCGGCGCAAGGCGCGTTTCGTCTGCGCGCTCGCGTTCCTGGAGACGGAGCGCGAGCCGATCGTGGTGCGCGGCGAGGTCGACGGTTACATACTGGAGAGCGAACGCGGGACCGGCGGCTTCGGTTACGACGCGGTGTTTTTATATCCGCCATTGGGACGCAGCTTCGCCGCCTTGAGTGAGAAGGAGAAGAACGCGGTCAGCCATCGGCACAACGCGACCGAAGCGCTGCTGGCGATGCTGCACGAGCGTGGTTGAAATCGTCCCGGCGTGCGCCGACGACGTGCGTGCCATCGGGCGGCGACGGAATCTCGACGATCTGAGCATTCGACTGTCGCTGCAATCGGCGGAGCGCGGCGGCGTCTGGGCGGCGCGCGATCACGGCGAGGTCATCGGCATTGCGCTTGCGCGCGACTCTGAGGAAGAACGCTACGCCGGCGACCTCTTTGTCGAGCCATCGTATCGCGGTCAGGGCGTCGGTGCGGCGCTGCTCGAAGCGGTCTTCGAGACGAGCGATCTCACGCGCACCGC
>JAMXLK010000009.1 GCA_024281075.1 Vulcanimicrobiia bacterium | reverse complement strand
CACGCTGATCTTCGTTGCCGATGCGACGGTCAGCGCGGGGTACCCGATCATCGATCAGTTCGCATATCCCAGCGGCACCCCCGAGGGACAATATCAGGTCGGGGGCTATCCGTCGGGCTATTTCGGGCCGTTCACAACGATACCGAACAAGCTGCCGAACTAGCGCAACACTCTTGCCGCCGAACTAGCGCCTAGCATACTTGAAACGAGTGTTTCAAGTATGCTAGAATAGCGCGTGTCGAGAACCGCGGACGAGGCCCGGCGTGCCGAGCTGCTCGACCGGGCCGTCGACTATGTCTGCGGCCACGGTTTGGCGGAGCTTTCACTACGGCCGCTTGCCAAGGCCGTCGGCTCGAGCCCTCGTGTATTGCTCTACTACTTTGGTTCGAAGGAGGCGTTGGTTGTCGAGATCGTCCGTCGCGGCCGCGCGCGTCAGCAAGCGATGATGGTGGAGCTCAAGCCCAAGTCAGCGGCACCGGGCGACGTCGCACGTGCGCTGTGGAAAGAGTGGAGCAAACCGGAGTGGGAACCGTTGACGCGGCTTTCATTTGAAGTCTATACGATGGCGCTGAACGACCCGGCGCGCTTTCCCGGCTATCTCGAGGCTTCGATCAACGAGTGGCTCACCGCCTTGCGCGGATGCACGAAGACGGAAGCGACCATTCTGATCGCCGGCTTCCGCGGATTTTTGCTCGATTTGCTCGCAACGCACGATCGCGTGCGCATCGACCGCGCGGTCGATCGTTGGATTTCGGCGGTTTATCGTGATTGAACCACGCCGCGCTGCGACGGTTTTTATCTTCGTCACCGTGCTCATCGATATGTTGACGTTTGGGATGATCGGCCCGGTGCTGCCAAAGCTTATCGCGGGGTTCGTGCATAACAACTACGCGAGTGCCGCCGAGATCATCGGTATCTTCGGCACCGCCTGGGCCGTGATGCAGTTTTTCTGCTCGCCGCTGCTCGGGATGCTCTCTGACCGGATCGGGCGTCGTCCCGTCATTCTCATCTCGAACGGCGTCACGGCAATCGATTATGCGATCATGGCGCTCGCACCGAATCTCTGGTGGCTCTTCGCCGGACGCGTGCTCTCGGGCATCGCCACGTCGAACATGAGCGCCGCGAGCGCGTACATCGCGGACGTGACGCCGCCGGAAAAGCGCGCCGCCGCGTTCGGCATGATCGGCAGCGCCTTCGGCCTTGGCTTCGTGCTCGGCCCGGCGATCGGCGGCGTCGTCGGCAACGTCAATCCGCGACTGACATTTTGGGCCGCAGCCGCCTTCGCTCTGATCAATACGCTGTATGGAATCTTCGTGCTTCCGGAATCGCTGGCGCGGGAACGGCGCACGCCGCGTTTGGAATGGAAGCGCGCTAATCCGGTTGGATCGCTGCGTCTGCTGCGATCGCATCACGAGCTCTGGGGCCTGACGTGGGTGAACTTCATCACCTACGTGGCGCACGAAGTCTTCCCGAACGTCTGGGTGATCTATTGCATCGCGGCGTTCGGTTGGAGCACCGGCAGCATTGGCCTAACGCTGGCGCTGGTGGGAATCGTCGCCGCGATCAATCAGGCGACGATGGTCAAGCCGGTCGTGGCGCGTCTCGGCGAGCGCCGCACGTTGCTCGCAAGCCTCGTCGTGGCGACATTCGGCTTGCTGTTGATGGGTGCCGACAACGGTATTCTCTTTCTCATCGCCGCCGTCATCATCTCGCTGCCGATGTACCAAGCGTCGTCGCAAGCGCTCATGACGCGGCGGGTCGGTCCCGCCGAACAAGGTGAGCTGCAGGGCGCGCTCGGTTCGGTGCGCGGCATCTCGATGCTGATCGGACCGGGCCTCTTTGCCTTCACGTTCGCACAGTTCGCCGGACCGTGGCGTTCGTTGGGGCTCATGGGAGCACCGTGGATCCTAGCGGCGCTGCTCTACGGCGTTTCGCTCGCGCTTGCGTGGCGCGTCACATCGCGGGCCGACGACGTCGTGTTACCGGTTCCCGAACCTGCACCTCCGGTGTATGCCGAGAGCTGAGGCGACCCGATCATGATCATTGGTCCCGTATCGATTCCTTTCTTGATCGTGTAGAGCAGCCTGGATGCACCCGGCTCATAGACCGTCACTGTGCCATGAGGCCCTTTATGCGCTCCGGCGTACAAATTGCCCACATAAAGGTCGCCGCTCGGCGCAAGTGCGAGCGACGCAGGCGTGTAGATTCCGTCGGTGACCCGCCTCAGCGGTTGCGAACTACCCGATGGGTAAACCGAGACCCAACCACGTAGCTGCAGGTGCCCGCTTTGTGGAACGTTTCCAACATAGAGCATTCCGTCCGAATCGACCGCCAGGGCTAACGGTGTGTTGATTCCGCTACTGATTTTGCGCGCGGGCTTGGACGCGCCCGCCGGATAGACGGTCACCCAACCGCGCTTACGTGGTGGCCAGTTGGCGACGTAGAGCTCCCCGGACGGACCGACCGCCAGCGCGATGGGGCTATGCACGCCGTTCTGCACACTGCGCACGAACTTCATATCCCATCCGCTGCCTTTGGGCGCGTAGATGCTGACCGAGCTCCCTTCCATATTTCCGGCGTAAAGATTGCCTTCGCCATCAAAAATCAGAGGGCCGACACTACGTGCGCCGCGGCGGATTTTGCCTACAACGCGAGCGCTGCCTGGAGCGAAAACTACAATGTAACTTTCGGGCCCCGCATAAAGATAGCCGCTCTTGTTTGCAACAAGGGAATAGAAATACCCGACGCCGCCAAACGTATGTATTAGCTTTAAGGTGTGTGCGTCGTATACGAGCATCTGGGCGTAGCTTGGGTTGCCGTTTGCTTCGATCAGATTTCCTAGATGATCTAGGGAAAGGACTGCGCGATTAACGTTATAGTTCAGCGGCGTCGAATGCAGCGGGTCGGAACTGCCCAACGTGTACTCGGAGAGCTTATGGCTACCGACGTAAAGCGATGGCTGCTCAGGCTCCGCCGGCTCTGGTCTTTCCGTCGCTATCGCCGTGAAAAACGAGAGCGGGGCCAAGCGCGGCGATTCCTTTGCCGCGCAGCCGGCGCAGACAGTCCCCGCAAACGCCACAGCGGTTAAACCGGCGAGACATTTATTCACTTCTCAAATAGCGCCCGTGTGGCTTACGGAAAGGTGACGATGGGTTTGATCATGCGCGCCTGTGCGAATTCGCGATAGGCGCGCGGCACGTCGTCGAGAGCGATGAGGTCGGCGCCGACCTTCCGCGCCGTAACGATTCCGTCTGCAATTAACTTCAGCGCCGCGCGCGTATCGTCGGGGCCGCACGAATAGCTCGCAACGATCCGAAGGTCGCCAAAGTATAGCCGCTGTGAATCGATCGTGACCGGCACGTCGGGCGGGAAGGGTGTGAACATCACGACCGTTCCGGCCGCAGCCGCAGCTTCGACCGCGCCGCGCATCGCCTCGACCGTTCCCGGGCCGCAGATGACCACGTCGGCGCCGTCGGGCAAGGCACGCCGCACGTCGTCGGGGTGGAACACCGTTGCGCCGTTGCGTTCGGCGACCGCGCGCCGTTCGGGCAAGAAGTCGCCGCCGAAAACCTGCGCGCCGAGCGCGCTGCCGGCGAGCACGTGCAGCAAGCCCATCACGCCGAGACCGATAACGTAGAGCCGGTCGCCGGCACGGACGCCGCTGCGCCGCAGCGATTTCACGACGCACGCCAACGGTTCAACCAGCGAAGCATCCGGAAAGTCGACGGTTTGCGGCAGCGCAAGCGTATCGTTCAGGTTCGTTTGGGCGACGCGGAAATACTCGGCAATTCCGCCGGGATCGATCTTCGTCGCCCGCCACGTTGCGCACTGAACGTACTCGCCCCGCTCGCAAGCGCGGCATGCAAAACAGGGCGCGTGATGGTGCACGAAGACGCGCTCCCCGACGGAAAAACCCGTGTCGCCGCGAGTCTGCGCAACCACGCCGGCTGGTTCGTGACCGAGCACGAGCGGAGCTTTACGCCGGATATACCACGACATTACGTCGCCGCTGCAGATTCCGCTCGCCATCGTGCGCACGAGCACTTCTCCATCGGCGAGCTCGGGAATCGGGCGCTGCTCGATTCGGATGTCCTCGACGTCGTAGAGCACTGCGGCGCGCATCGTTTCGCCGTTCATGGTTCGATCAAGAACTTGAGACCCGTTCCGGCATCGAGCTCGCGAAATGCCGACGCAATTTGATCGAGCGGATACGAATGCGAGACGAGCCGCATGACGGAAAGCGCCTGCTGTGCGATCAGTTCAAAAGCGGAACGCACGTCGCAGGGCCTAAAGTGAAACGGCGCGACGAGCCGGACTTCGTCGTAGTGCAAACGCGCGGCGAGAAACGACACGCGCGTCTCGGCCGGCAGACCGGCGAAGAACGAGACGGTGCCGCCGCGCCGCGCGAACGACGGCGCCGCTTCCCAGAGTTCCGCGGTGCCGGTACACTCGATCACGATGTCGGCCCCTCGCCCATCGGTCCGTTCCAGAATCGCATCACGAATCGGTGCGTTTGAGGAGTCGATGCTCTGCAAACCCAACGAACGCGCCAGCTCGATCCGTTCGGGCCGGCGTCCGAAGATCATGGCGTTGATGCCGGCCCGCTGCAAGAGCAGTGCGTGCAGTATTCCAAATCCGCCGTTACCTAAAATTGCGATCGACGCGTCCGATGGCGGCGCGAGCGTCGCGACGGAGTGTACGACGCACGCGAGCGGTTCCAAAAACGCGCCCTCGGCGTACGTCACGCCGGGCGGTTTACGGAATGCGTTACGCTCGACGATCCGTTTGGGGACGGCGATAGAGTCGGCATAGGCACCTAAGAGCATCGCCGGCATGAGATCGTCGCAAAGCTCCTCCTGCTCGTGGCGGCACCAATAACACCGCCCGCACGGTGCGGTGTGCACGCACATCACCGCGTCACCCGGCGCGAACGACTCAACGCCATCGGCAACGGCGATCACGTCGCCGCAGAATTCGTGCCCAAATCGCGTCGGCATCGGCATTTTGGGGTGTCCGCGCCGGTAGGTTTTCAGATCCGTCCCATCGGTCAAGGCGGCGCGAACCCGCACGACCATCCCGCCAGGCGGCGGCGCCGGAGAGCGTTCCTCGCGCAGCTCGATTCTGCCGGGCTCGACGAGCATCGCTACACGCATGCGATCAGCGCCGAACGAATCGGCTCCGGCAGCGGCCTGCTCTTATGCGTCGCACTATCAATCGCCGCGACGATGAAGCTTATCGCGGCGCCGGCTTCTCCCGTGCGCTCGTTGAAACAGACCGTCTTCCAGCGAATGCTCGATGCGCCGACGCGCTCGATATGCGTGCGCATGCGAATCCAATCGCTCATCAACGCGGGGGCATGATACTCCGCCTCAACGCGGACGCGCGGCAACCAGAATTCATATTGTCCGAACACGCTTTCATATGGAAACCCGAGCTCCGCGAAAAGCTGCATTTCAGCGTATTCCGCGAAACGCGAATAGGCTGCGAAATACATGATGCCGGCGACGTCAACGTCGGCCCACTGCACCTGAAGCCGGGCTTCGAAGATACGCGCGCTAGAAGGAAGCGTGTCGCGGAACCTTGTCATTCGTGACGGTGCGAGTTGACGACGTAGCGCGCGAGGGGGTCCGCTTCGAGGTTGACGCGCTCGCCGATGGCGCGCGAACCGAGCGTCGTGCGAGCGAGGGTTTCGGGTATCAGAGCGACTTCAAACGAATCGCCCGTAATGGACGCCACCGTGAGGCTGACGCCGTCGACCGCGACGAACCCCTTATATGCGATCATCGGGGCTAACGCCGCCGGCGTCTCGATGCGTAAGCGCTCGCCTTGGCCCTCGGCGTCGCGCTCGAGCACGCGCGCCGCAGCATCGACGTGACCGTACACAAAATGTCCGCCAACGCGATCCCCGACGCGCAGCGCGTACTCCACGTTCACGCAATCGCCTACGGCGCGATCGCGCAGGGTACTGCGTTCGAGCGTCTCCGGAATCACATCAAACGTAATCGCATCAGTGTCGACCTTCGTTGCGGTGAGGCAAACGCCGTCAACGGCTATTGAATCTTTGGCCTCCGGCAGTTCGCGTTCGACGCCCTCGCAGCGCAGCGTCAAGGTCAACCCGCCGGACGCGGGCAGAACGTCGAGCACCGTACCACGGTAGACGATTAGTCCGCTGAACACGGCGCGCCCGAGATGATGACGTCGTCGCCGATGCGCTCGGCGCGCTCGAACTGTAGTGCCATGCCGCTGAGATCCGCACCGGAGAGAGCCGGCACCGCACTCGGTGATCGCAAAAAACGCGGAACGATCGCCCAGTAGATTCGGTCGACGACGCCTTGCGCGAGAAGACTCGCACCCAACTGCGGGCCGCCCTCGCAGAGCACGCTGAGGATTCCCCGCTCGTGCAGCGCGCGCAGTACGTGCGTGAGGTCGAGCCGCTCGTCGCCGGAAGAATCGACGGTGACGACGTCGGCGACGTCGCGCAAGGCCGCGAAGCGGTCGAAACGCGCGTTGGGAATGACCACGATCGTTCGCGCGTAGCCTTCGATCGAATCGAAGACTCGACTCTTCAGGGCAACCGCGTCGCGATCGCAGAGAACGATTCGGACGTACGGCCGTGCACGGTCGTGCGCGGGGCGCACCGTTAGCTGTGGATCATCGATGCGCACCGTGCCGGCTCCGACCATTACGGCATCGTAGACCGTGCGCAGCTCGCGAACGTATCGTTCTTCGGCCGGCGAGCCGAGCTGCTCGCGCACGCCGTGACGGCTCGCAACGAATCCGTCGAGCGATACAGCCATTTTGAGCGCAACGTACGGACGCTCGCGTTGCACCGTGCCCGAAAAGATTTCGATCAAATCGCGCGCCGCCGGCTCGTCTCCAATTGCGACCTCAATCCCGCGGTCGCGCAGTTGCTGCGCACCGCCGTGGTCGGCAGGGTCGAACGTTCCGGCGACAACCCG
>JAMXLK010000008.1 GCA_024281075.1 Vulcanimicrobiia bacterium | reverse complement strand
ATCAACGCTCGGATTTGTGCGAGCATCTTGCCTCTCCAGTCGCCCAGCTCTTTGATTCGCTCGTCGATCAACCGCGATGCGGATTTTGGGCTTTCGCTGTCGCTTTTTGCCATGATGTCTACCTCTTTGCGATCGACGCCTTACGCGCTCGGAAACTGTCGAAGGCCGATGACGGTTCCGTCAGGATCCTTAACGGTTGCGACCAATAATCCATTCGCCACATCGCGTGGGTCCTGCAGCTTCTCCGCTCCGGCCGCGATCAGCGCTTCAAGCGCCGCATTGATATCGGCGACGGTGACGTACGCAAGCGCGCCCGCGTTGCCATGCGCCGCCTTCGGAACGAGGCCGATCTCCATATCTCCCGCTTTGAAGCCGACGTAGTACGGCATGTCGGCGTACGGCTCGGTGCCGAGCAACGTAGCGAAGAGGCGGGTGGCCTTTGGGACGTCGGAGGCGGGGTAGACGATAAGACTAACGCTGTTCATGGTGCTCCTCTTTGAGAAGGGTTTTCCAGGCTGACGAAATGGAGCCAACCGATGTGACAGAAGCGCGGGTCAAAGTCCAAGGAGCTGGCGGACGCGGACGGGCTGCGAGATCACGTACATCTCGCAGATTCGCTCGCCTGCAACGACGAACGCCATGATGGATAGCGGCTCGCCGTTGGGCAGCAAGGACACGATGCCCGGCGACCCGTTGACGACCACCCGCTCCATCCTGGCAACGACTTTTGAAAACGCAGCCGCTGAAGAAGCGACTGCCTGCGCGCCGCGGATACCCTTGAGCGCCGGCTCGCGATCGGCACGCAGCAGAACGTTGGGATCCAGCACCGCAACGAGCCGCTCGAAGTCGCCTTCGCGGGCGGCCGCGATGAACGCGTCGACGACCGCGCGTCGTTGCGCGAACCCGCTGCGCGGTGGAGTCGCGCCGTGCACGCGGCGACGCGCGCGGCTCGCGAGCTGACGCGCCGCGGCCGGCGTACGATCAATCATCGGCGCGATCTCTTCGAACGGCATCGCAAACATATCGTGCAGCACGAATGCGAGGCGCTCCGATGGTGTCAGGCTATCGAGAACGACGAGCAGCGCAAGGCCGACAGAATCCGCCGTCAGTACGTTGTCTTCGGGACTCTCCTCGCGGCTCACGATAAAATCCGGAATATCCGGCGCGATCGGATCCTCACGCTTTGAGCGTTTCGCGCGCAGCATGTCGACGCAAATGCGACCGACGACCGTCGTCAGCCAGCCGCCCAGATTTTCAATGCCGCCGCGCTCCTGCTGGCTCAGTCGAAGCCACGCTTCCTGTACCGCGTCGTCGGCATCGTCGAGCGATCCGAGCATTCGATACGCGACGTTTCTTAAGTGCGGCCGGTTTTCTTCAAACCGCTCCGCCAGCCAATCTTTCACGCTACCGAAAGCGGCACGTGACGACAAAGCGTAACCTCATCGCGACTCACGAGTTTGCTTATGCTTGGAGCGTGCCCTTTTTCGATTGGGGGCGTGTTATTCCGGAACGCGCGCTATAGCGTCGACCCCCGCTTCGGTGCTAAAATAGGGCTAGCGCACGGTTGCCAAGGTTTCAGTAGGCTCACTCCGTGCTCGACTTTGGGAGGAAATGCTATGTTTCGGCGCACGTGTTTTTGGTCGGCAATAGCGGTCGCGCTCATTGCCGCTCCCACGAGTATTGCGGCCCAGCAAACGGGCACCACCGGGGACTCGGATTATATGGCAAAAATCATGACCGCCGCTCCGGCGTCGATCGTCAAAGGCGCGACGATCGTCCAAATGCAGACGGGCGGCACGATGCGAACGCTTCAAACCGGAACAAACGGCTTCACGTGCATGGTCGCCGGCGCAAACGACGCGATGTGCGCGGACAGCAACGCGATGGAATGGGCACACGCGTGGATGACTCACTCGGCTCCGCCCGACAAGGTCGGCTTCGTGTATATGTTGGCCGGTGACAACGGTGCCAGCAATACCGATCCTTACGCGACCGCGCAGACCGCCGACAACCATTGGGTGAAGACCGGACCGCACGTCATGATCGTCGGCCCTTCGGCGAAAACGATGGGCTATCCGATGACTCCCGACGCCGATCCAACCAAACCCTATGTGATGTGGGCGGGCACACCGTACGCGCACGTGATGCTCCCGGTGAGCGTCCAGCAGTAACGAAATAGCTGAGCGGCGTCGCCGCGCGTGCTTGGCTGGATGGCATCACGTGCTTGAAGAAGAGGTCACTCTGCCAAGTACGGAGGTCACTCTATGCCGCGACAAGAGATCCTCGATCTCACGCAGCAATACACTCAGCCGTTCCGCATCACGAAAGGCGCGGGCTTTTCGCTGAGCGACTACAATCCCGATGAGACGTGCGGGGTGAAGGATAAGAGCGAGGCATCCAAGCTCCTTCGAGAAGGCATCGAGTGGCTCGCACACGAGCAGGATATGCTGTACGCCCAGGATCGCTGGTCGCTGCTCCTCGTCTTTCAGGCGATGGATGCAGCGGGCAAGGACAGCACGATCAAACACGTTATGTCGGGCGTGAATCCGCAAGGCTGCCAGGTGTTCTCGTTTAAGCAGCCCTCACAAGAGGACCTCAGCCACGACTTTATGTGGCGTTATTCCAACCGTTTGCCGGAGCGCGGCAAGATCGGGATTTTTAACCGCTCCTACTACGAAGAGGTCCTCGTCGTTCGCGTGCACGAGGCGATCTTGCAGCGGCAGAAGCTTCCGCAGTCGTTGATCGGAGCGAACATTTGGGACGAACGGCTCGCCGACATCGCGCACTTTGAAGACTATCTCACTCGCCAGGGCGTCGTTATCCTCAAGTTCTTTCTGTACGTTTCGCGCGATGAACAGAAGAAGCGATTTCTCAAGCGCCTGGATACTCCCGAGAAGAATTGGAAATTTTCTGGTACGGACGTGCGCGAACGAAAGTTCTGGAACGACTACATGCGCGCATACGAAGAAGCGATACGCGCTACTGCGTCGGAAAATGCGCCGTGGTTCGTGGTGCCGGCCGATCACCGATGGTTTACGCGTCTCGTTGTTGCCGCTGCGATCGTTGAAGCGGTCGAGCGGCTCGAACTAACCTACCCGAGAGTGGACGAGGAAAAGAAGAAAGAGCTCGCGACCGTGCGCGCGGCGCTCGAGCAAGAGACGTAGATGAACGTGGCGACGACGACGTCGGTACTCGGCGGCGTCGGCCTCTTTCTGCTCGGGATGAGCGTCATGACCGGCGCGCTCAAGGCGTTGGCCGGCTCCGGGCTGCGCTCAACGCTGAGTAAGGCGGCGGCGACGCCTCTTTCGGGGACGTTCTGGGGCGCTTTTGTTACGCTGATCGTGCAGTCGTCGAGCGCGACGACGATGACTACGATTGGCCTCGTGAGCGCGGGATTGCTCACGTTTTCTCAAGGCTTGGGGCTGGTCTTTGGCGCCAATATCGGCACGACGGGGACGGGATGGCTCGTTGCGCTCATCGGCGTTCGGCTGTCGCTCACCGCCGCCGCATTGCCGATGATCTTCGTCGGCGCATTGATCAAATTGTTGGCGCGCGGCCGCGTCGCTGCGGCCGGTGGCGCGCTCGCGGGCTTTGCGCTCGTTCTCTTTGGCTTGACGACGCTGCAACAGGGAATGAGCGGAGTCGCCGAACAGCTGCATCCTTCGAATCTTCCGGCTATTTATGGCCCAGACATCAGCGTGTGGTCGAGCGTCTTCGGCGTGTTAGCATTGGTTGTAGTTGGTCTTGCGATGACGGCGGTGATGCAATCGTCGACGGCGGCCGTCGCGGTAACGCTATCGGCCAGTTTCGCAGGAGCAGTCGGCTTCGATCAGGCGTGCGCGCTCATAATTGGGCAGAACATTGGGACGGCGACGAGTTCCGCGCTTGCGGCGATCGGCGCAAGCCGGACCGCTCAGCGACTGGCACTCGCCTACATTTTGTTCAAGCTGGTTGCGGCGGCGATCGCGTTGGCGCTCTTTCCGATCACTGTTCCGCCCCTCGTTCATCTATCGAAAACGATCGATGCCGTAACGTTGCTAGCCGGCTATCATACCGCCTACAACGTTGTCGGCGTTGCGGTTCTGCTTCCGCTCATCCATCAGTTCACGCGCTTCGTCGAACGCATTCTGCCCGAGCAAGGTTCGCCGCTGACGCGTTGCCTCGACCCGGCGGCGCTCTTGACGCCGCTCGCCGCTGAGGAAGCCGTCCGGCGAACGGTCGGGCGTTCGTTGGCGGCGATGTGCGGATCGATCGACGACGCGCTGTCCGCAAAACGCGCCGTCTCCGTAACGGAAGCCGGTGATGCATTGCGCCGCGCACAACAGTTTATATCCGAGGCGAGCGGGCCGCCCGAATCGCAGCGTGAGGAAGAACGACTGACGCAGACGTTGCACGCGCTGGACCACGCGTCTCGCTTGGCCGAGGTTGCGAACCAAAAAGGCGAGATGGCGTCGGCGGCCATCGGCTCCGACGATGAACACGCGACGGAATTATGCGCGGCAGCGATGCGAAACGCGGCTTTGATCGGCGGTGAAGTGGGCGCCCTGCCGCAGGACGGCGATGAACCCTCGCCGATTGAGCCGACCAACGGGGCAATGCTCAAACTTGAAGTCTGCGCGAAGACGCTTAACGACCTTCAGCCTGCCTATCGTAAAGCGACGCTCGCTTCGGTCGCCGGCGGCGCTGCGAGTGCAGACGACGCAATGATTCGCGTCGATACGTTTCGATGGCTTGAAACGCTTGCGCGCCACGCCTGGCGCTGCGCGTCGTATCTTATGTACCAGCCTCCGCAGTCGTAACCGCGCGCCGCAGCCTTGTTGATCGGATAATCAGCTTCTCCGCTTCCACGACGAGGAAAAACAGGAAGCCTCCGGCGAGCAGCCACGGCCAAATGCGAAGCGGGACGGCTTCGGTGCCGAAGAGCGCTTGGAATGGCGGAGCGTAGGTAAACAGCGCTTGCACGATGACGACCGCAATGATGCCGAGCGGTAAGTATTTGTTGCCGGTATGCGCCTTGAGAGAGAGTGACGAGTCGAGCAGATAGCGGCTATTGAGCAGATAGAAGACCTGACCGATCGTGATCGCGTTCACGGCGACCGTTCGCGCGAGCTCGTCGGGCGCGCCCTGCGACTCCATCCAGAAGAAAGCCGCCAAGGTGTAGGCGAGCAGCGCCGATCCCACAAACAAAATACGCCACAGACCGAAGGCGGTTACAATCGGGCGATCCACCGCGCGCGGCGGCCGTAGCATCACGTCGGTCTCGTGTGGCTCGAACGAGATCAACAGGCCGAGCGCCACCGACGTCACCATGTTGACCCAGAGAATTTGCGGCGCCGTGATCGGCAGCGTAAAGCCGAAAAGAATTGCCGCCGCAATCACCAATCCCTGGGCGACGTTGGTCGGCAGCATAAAGAGTATGGCCTTCTCGATGTTGTTGTAGACGGTGCGTCCCTCTTTGACGGCCGCAGCGATCGAAGCGAAGTTGTCGTCTGCCAGGATCATTCCCGCGGCTTCCTTCGTTACTTCGGTGCCTTTGATGCCCATGGCGACGCCGATGTCGGCTTTCTTGAGCGCGGGCGCATCGTTCACGCCGTCGCCCGTCATCGCGACGATCTGCTTGTTCGCCTGAATCGCATTCACGAGGCGGAGTTTGTTCTCGGGGCTCGCCCGCGCGAAGACGTCAACGGTACGCACTCGGTCCTGCAGCGTGGCGGTGTCCATCGCGTCGAGCTCGATGCCGGTGATCGCCGTCGTTCCGTCGCCGATGTCGAGCATTTTTGCAATGGCCGCGGCGGTGATTTTGTGGTCGCCCGTAATCATCGTGACGCGAATGCCGCCGCCGTGGCATTCTTTCACCGCCTCGATGGCTTCTTTACGCGGGGGGTCCAGCAGACCGATAATGCCGAGAAGAACGAGCGTGCTGGGAAGATCGTCGGGGCCGAGCGCGCCCGCTTGCAGTTTTGGATCGTCGAGCCACGCGAGTGCCAAGACGCGTTCGCCCTGTGAAGCCAACCTGTCGGCTTCCTCCATAAAACGCGCGCGGTCGAGCGGTACTGCTTCTCCATCGGCAGTTTGCTGCAGATTGCACCGCTCGAGGATCACCTCCGGAGCGCCCTTGACCAACAGCATTTGCTTGTTGCTCGCCGACGTGTGCAGCGTCGCCATAAACTTGTGTTCCGACTCGAACGGGATGGCGTCGATGCGTGGAAACTCCGTCTGCTCGGTGTTTCGGTCCATGCCGAGCTTGCTGGCAAAGGGGTAGAGTGCACCTTCGGTCGGATCACCTTCCACTTTCCACCCGCCGTCTTGCTGAAACAGCTCCGCGTCGTTGCAGAGCAGACTGACGCGCCCCATGAGCGTCAGTACCGGCTGGTTGCCAACGACGGCTCCGTTCTTTCTGATTTCTCCTGCGGGCGCATAGCCGTCGCCGGTGATCTGATACGACGATTCCGCGGTGACGGCCGAGACCACCATCATTTCCATAAGCGTCAGCGTCCCGGTCTTATCGGAGCAAATTCGCGATACCGAGCCGAGCGTTTCGACGGCGGGGAGCCGCCTGATGATAGCGTGACGCTGGGCCATGCGCTGCACTCCGAGCGCCAGCGTAATCGTGATCAGCGCGGGAAGTCCTTCGGGAATGACCGAGACGGCGATCGCGACGGCGGCCTGGAAGAGCTGCACGAAGTCCATTTGCTTCACCCAATGACCGTAGGCAAAGATCAGGACGCCGACGACTGCGATGACCGCGGTGATGGCGTAACCGAATTTCTTGATCTGACGCAGAAGCGGCGTTTCGAGTGCGCTCACCCCGGCGAGCAGCTGGTTGATGCGACCGAGTTCCGTCGCATTGCCGGTTGCCACGACAACGCCCATCGCGCGTCCCGAGACCACCATTGTGCCGGAAAACGCCACACTTCGGCGATCTCCGATCGTTGCGTTGGCGGGCACTGCGTCAACGGTTTTTTCTACGGGTACCGACTCGCCGGTGAGCGCGGCCTCTTCGGTGCGCAGATTCTTCGCTTCGATGAGCCGGAGGTCGGCCGGAATTTTGTCGCCGGATTCGAGCAGCACGATGTCGCCCGGAACGAGCTGTTCTGCCGCAATCATGCGCGTCTCACCGCCGCGCATCGTTCGCGCTTCGGCGGAGAGCATGTTGCGGATTGAATCCAGCGCCTTCTCGGCTTTGCCTTCCTGAATAAACCCAAGTAACGCGTTCAGAACGACGACCGAAAAGATGATCGACGCGTCGATCCACAGGCTCAACATCAGCTTCACGAATGCCGCCGCGAGCAGCACGTAGACTAAAACGTTGTTAAACTGCGCTGCGAATCGCGCGAACGGACCGCGCTTGCGGCCTTCCGGCAAGCGGTTCGGCCCGTACTGCGCAAGCCGCGCCGAGGCTTCTGAGGGGTCGAGTCCGCTGCCGGTATTGGTAACGAGCCGCGCGACGACGTCCGGTGCAGACATTGCATGCCAAGCCGGTACCTCGCGAACCGTCGAGGGAAGGGCCGCCTGCTCTCGAACCGTCAGAGCCATAAAGAGAATGATACGCTGGCAGTTGGCAATTCTTTGTTCGGTGGTGCTCTGTGCGTCCGCGCGCGCGGACGAGCCACCGCACTATACGTTTTCACCGCAGCCGCCGGGTACGATCGTGCAAAGTCAGCTCGTCTACCTCGCGGGTGAAGGGATGCATAGCCAGTGGCGCGGCGTACTGAGCAAGAAGCTCGTCGGGGCGGCTCACGGCACGTCGTTCTATCAATGGTATTTGTCATTTTATGCCATCGACGGCGCGGTGTACCGCTTGAAATACCGTTCGCCCGATGCGCGCGTGCCATTCAGCCGCGTGACGAAAGCGCAGGGCGCAGCAATGTGGTTTCCGGTGCAGGACGCAAAAATTACCGGAACCGGCGAGCTCATGGGAGCGGGCGCGCAGCAGGCCGTCGTGCAGTCACATGAGTCCGCTGCCGACTGCGGTACTGCGCGCGTCGACGTTTTCTTTTACGGCTCCGCGATGCAACGCGTTATGACGACGCTCTCGATGGAAAACCCATGCGAGCTCTCCGCGAGCGTGATCCACGGCGCCCACGGAGACTCGCTGCAGCTCACCGGTCCTTACTATGCTGCCAATGCGCCGCTCTGTTGTCCGACCAAACCGAAAGTTACGGCCAAGCTGCACTTCCATAACGGCACGTGGATCGAAGAACCGCCGTACTTCAAGATCCTGAAGTAGCGACGCCTCAATAACCCTTGATGCCGTGCGGCGTCCCCCAGCCGCCCGGACCGGAATAATACTTCTTGTATCGGCCGTCGCCGCACACGTAGTTGCCGCAGCTACCGGAGCCGCTGGGATGGTTAAAGAGCTTTTTGTGCTTTTTGGCGTTGAACGACCAGAACGTTTTGCCCGCGACGAGTTGCGTTGCATTACCGGCAAGCGCGACGACACCGGCGTCAAGCGGTGAGGCGACGCTCGTGCCGCAAACAGGGGTCCAGCCGCCGTAGCTGCTGATGTAGACGGCGACACCCGGCGAGCAGCCGGCTTCCGACGACACGTCGGCAACGGTACGGTAGCTACAATCCGGGTCGTGCTGCCACGATGGTTTCGGGATGCCCGAGCCGCCGACGTGCGCCGGATCGGCGCATCCGCCGCCTCCGCCGTACCAAATGGACTCGGTGTATTTCGAGCCGCTCAGCGCAAGCTGCGTGCCGCCGACCGCGATCACGCTGTCGAGCACCGAAGGTGCGGCAATGTTGCCGTATCCCGCGTCACCGGTCGCCGCCATATAGGCGATGTTGGGCGTGTCGAAATAATTCGCAAAGTTCGGATCGCCGCAATCGTAACTGCCGTAGCAGCCCCAGCTATTGCTCAAAATCGTCGCACCGAGGCTAACGGCGGTGGCTTCGGCCGTTTCTAAATCGCTGATGTTGCCTTTGGCTTCCATCAAAAAGATGTTGCATTTCGGGCAGGTCGCGGAGACCATATCGAGGTCGAGATCGGTCTCGAGACACCAGCCGTAATTTCCACAGCTCGGCGGATAGCTGCCTTGCTGTCCGTTTTCGTTGTACTTCGTCAGATTCGCCGTGCCGAGCCCGTACTGTGTGCGGTACGTCGCGAGATCCGACGACGCCGCGGCGAGGTCACCTTCCTCGATCAGCGCGACGTTCGTTCCCGAACCCTGGCCTAACGCGCTGGTGAGGCCGTATGCGGTCTCGATCTGGGTGGCGGTCCAGCCGCAGCTCGACGACGGCGAGCAGAGCGGCGTGATGCCGTTCTTGAGTACCTGCAGCGCGAAGCACGTCGGCTTGCCGGTGACTTGCGGGCACGCCGCGCGTGCGAGATGCTTTGCCTGCCACTCCGGCACGACGTTGCCGATGTGGCTTTGTGCCGCGCCCGGCGCTCCCGCCGGTATGCTACCCTGCGTCTGCGGAAGAGCGCAGCCCGCGAGCAATGCTGCAGCGACGCTGATGCTCAGTGCCCAGTGAGTCAAGAACTTCATG
>JAMXLK010000007.1 GCA_024281075.1 Vulcanimicrobiia bacterium | reverse complement strand
CGCAGCGACGATCTCGCACAAACGCTCGATTACGACGCACTGCACGCACAAGTCATCCGCATCGTATCCACGACGTCATATGCCCTGCTCGAACGGCTCGGCAGCGATCTGCTCGATGCGATGTTCGCCGACGAGCGCGTCGTGCGGGCGACGGTGTCGCTCTCGAAGCCGCGGATACTCGGCGGTGCCACGCCGTCGGTAACGCTTACCCGTGCTCGCATACATCGGAATCGGTAGCAATCTCGGCGATCGCGCCGCTTACGCCGAGCGCGCGCTGCACGAGATTGCGGCGCTCGGCAGCATCACGCGCGTCTCGTCCTTCTATCGTACCGCGCCGTGGGGCAATCCCGATCAGCCGTGGTATCTCAACGCCGTCGTCGCAATCGAAACGGCATTGCCCGCGCGAACGCTGCTCGATCGGCTGCGCGCAATCGAATCACGTATGGGCCGCGTGCGCGACGAGCATTGGGCACCCCGCACGATCGATCTCGACCTACTGCTTTACGACGATCTCGAGCTCAACGAGCCCAATCTGCGCGTTCCACACCCGTATTTGCGCGAGCGCGCTTTCGTGCTCGTTCCGCTTGCGGAAATCGACGGCCGCTTTGCGACGCTGCGCGACGCGCTTGCCGAATCGGAGCTCGCGGGGGTCGTGCGTATCGAGCGCGAAAACGTAGCGGCGATGCCCGAGCAACAAATCTCGTCAGTGGCCGAGCGCATCGGCGCGCTTGCGCGCTTTCTCGCCGAGAGCGGCGCGGCGCGCGTGCGCATCGAGCGCGGCGACGATGCGGTAGAAGTCGCTGCAGGGCGGCGCCGCGCATCCAGCGATGCTTCGGGCGGCGACGGCGCAACCGAAATCGGCTCAGCGCGCGTGGATACGATCAAGGCCGATCTAGTCGGAATCTTCCGTCTCGGCCGGCCTGCACCGGTGGACGGCGAGATCGTCGACGGCGATCGCGAGTTAGGCTATATCGAAGCGCTCGGCATTCGAACGCCGGTACACAGCACGAGCGCAGGCCGTATCGTTTCGGTCGCGGCAACCGACGGCGCCGCGGTCGAGTACGGACAGGCGCTCTTTTTGATTTCGCGAGGACGCTAACTATTTTCAAGAAGGTCTTGATCGCCAATCGCGGCGAGATTGCGCTGCGCATCAATCGAGCTTGTCAAGAGCTCGGCATGGCTACCGTCGCGATCTTTTCCGAAGCCGATCGCGATTCGATGCACGTTCGTCAGGCCGACGAAGCCTTCTGCGTCGGTCCCGGCCCGGCGGCGCGTTCGTATTTGAATATTCCCAACATTATTTCGACGGCGCTCATTACGAACTGCGACGCCATCCATCCCGGGTATGGATTCCTCGCCGAGAACGCGCGGTTCGCCGAAATTTGCGCCGACCACGGTCTGACGTTCATCGGACCTAAGCCGAGCGTGATTGCGCTGATGGGCGATAAGGCGACGGCCAAGCGGGTCGTGCGCGAAGCGGGCGTCGCGACGACGCCGGGAAGCGGCATTCTGGATTCGATCGAGGAAGCGCAGCATGCAGCGGGATCGATCGGTTATCCGCTGCTGCTCAAAGCGACTGCCGGCGGCGGCGGACGCGGAATGCGGGTCGTCAATGCCGAGAACGAGCTGGCGCGCGCGTACGCCGGCGCGACCGCCGAGGCAGAGGCGAGCTTTAAAGACGGTCGCGTCTACCTCGAGCGTTTGATTCGCGAGCCGCGGCACATCGAGGTGCAAGTCCTCGGCGACGAGTTCGGCAACATCGTCCACTTGGGCGAGCGCGACTGTTCGGTACAGAAGCCCGCGCATCAGAAGATCGTCGAAGAGACGCCGGCGCCGAATCTTTCCCTGCGGGCGCGGGACGCATTGCACGATATGGCGTTGCAAGCGTCACGCTACGTCGGCTACACCAATGCCGGAACGCTCGAGTTTCTCGTCTCGGGCGACGAGGCATACTTCATGGAGATGAACACGCGGATTCAGGTCGAGCATCCGGTGACGGAGATGGTCTTCAACATCGATCTCGTCAAGGAGCAGATTCGAATCGCCGCGGGGGAGCCGCTGGGCTATACGCAATCCGATCTCATGTCGCGCGGCCACGCCATCGAATGCCGCATCAACGCCGAAGATCCGCGCAACAACTTCGCGCCCGCCGCGGGGACCGTCTCGAAGCTCGTCTTTCCCGGCGGTCCGGGCATTCGCGTTGATACGCATCTCTATGCAGGCGCGACGATTCCGCCGTACTACGACTCGATGATCGCTAAAGTCGTCGCGTTCGGCGATACGCGCGACGTCGCCATTGCGCGGATGGAACGCGCGTTGCGCGAGACGCTCGTCGAAGGGGTAAATACGACGATCGCGATCTGCCTCGAGATTCTCGCGAGCTCGGCATTCCGCAGCGGACGCTACGACGTCGAGCTCATTCCCGCGCGCATTCTCACCAACGGCGAAGTGAGCGCGCGATGACTTCGCGCCGCCTCGCCCGAGAGCAGGCGCTGCAGGTGCTCTATTCCATAGCAATCGGCGACCGCGAACCCGCCGAGGCGGTTCGCGACGTCGTCGGCGAGAACGCCGACAACGACCAACGCACCTTCGTCGAGGAACTTGCGCTGGGAACGCTCGAATACGCCGACGAGGCCGATCGCATCGTCAGTCCGCTCTTGCAAGGCTGGACGATCGAGCGCTTGCCGACGATCGACCGCCTCCTACTGGAAATGGCAACTTTTGAACTACACTGCCGCCCCGAGACTCCGCAAGCGGTCGCGATCAATGAAGCGGTCGCGCTGGCGAAGCGGTTTTCGACCGAGGACTCCGGGCGGTTCGTCAATGGCGTGTTGAGCGCGGTAGCAAATGCCAAGGCGTAAGCGGCGCCGGCGCAGCGGCGGCGGTTTCTGGCGCGGCCTTTTGGTCGCGCTGCTCATGCTGGTGCTCTTCTCGATCGGCGCGATCGCCGGCATGATCACGGCGTACGGGCGCAACCTTCCGGATATCTCGCGGATGGCCGATTATCAGCCTGCCAGCTCGACGCGCATCTTTGCCCGGGACGGCTCGCTGCTTGCGTCGGTTTACAAGGAGAATCGCGTCTGGGTTCCGCTCGGCCGCATCCCGCCGATCGTTCGCGACGCATTCGTTGCAAACGAAGACCATAATTTCTACCGGCATCACGGCGTCGACTTCGGCGGTATCGTCCGCGCCGGTTTTGCGGACTTGACGCATCAAGAGTTTCAAGGCGCTTCGACGATTACGCAGCAGCTCGCACGGAGGCTCTTCCTCAACGATCAGGTTTCACTGTCGCGCAAGGTTCAGGAGGCGCTGCTCGCGATCGAAATTGAGCGCTATTACACCAAAGACGAAATCCTAGAACGCTACCTGAACATCATCTACCTTGGCGCGGGCGCGTACGGCGTCGACGCCGCCGCGCATACGTACTTTGGCCGGAGCGTCGAGAAGCTGACGGTGGGTCAGGCCGCGATGCTGGCCGGTATCGTTGCCGCGCCGTCCGATTATTCGCCATTCTCCAATTTGCAGCTCGCACGCGACCGGCAACGCCACGTGCTCGACCGGATGGTCGAAAGCGGTTATGTCACCCGCGAACAAGCCGACGCCGCGTACGATGCGCCGCTCGAGCTCGCTGCCGAGCGTACGCCCGGGCTTCAGGGCTACCGCTTCCCATACTTTACGACGTACGCGATTGCGCAGCTCGAGCGACTCTTCGGCAGAACGACCGTGGAAGAAGGCGGCCTGCAAGTGTACACGACGCTGGATACGCGCCTGCAACAGATCGCTCAAGACGCGGTCACATGGGGCGTTAATCAGGCGATTGCGGAGGGAATCGGGGCGCACGAAGCCGCGCTGGTCGCGCTGCGTCCGTCGACCGGAGAGATCCTTGCGATGGTGGGCGGCAAAGGTTTCACGCTGCACAATCAGTTCAATCGCGCCTGGCAAGCCCATCGTCAGCCCGGGTCGTCATTCAAGATTTATGACTACACGGCGGCAATCGATGAAGGCATTCCCGCGTCGACCGTTATCGATGATTCGCCGGTAAGTTATCCCATGGGAGACGGCACGTCGTGGTCGCCGATGGACGACGACAACAGCTATATGGGTGCAATTAGCCTGCGCGAGGCGCTGACGATGTCGCGAAACATCGTCGCCGTCAAACTCGCCGAGCGCGTTGGGCTCGATCGTGTAATCGATTACGCCCATCGCATGGGCGTGACGTCGCCGCTCGAGGCGAACCTCTCGCTCGCACTCGGCTCGTCCGGCGTCACGCCGCTCGATCAGGCGACCGGCTATGCGACGCTCGCCGATCAAGGCCTGCACATCGACCCGACGCCGTTTCGAGTGGTTAAGGACTCGCTCGGAAGCAACGTGCTCGACGACCGGTTTCCACAGGCGACCGACGTGGTGAGTGCGGGCACCGCATTCATCATGACGTCGATCTTTGAAGACGTCATCAACCATGGCACCGGTTATCCGAATGCGGTCATCGGCCGGCCGGCCGCCGGTAAAACCGGAACGACCTCCAGTTTTCGCGACGCGTGGTTCGTCGGTTACACGCCGGATCTCGTCGCCGCGGTGTGGCTTGGCAACGACGACTATACGCCGATGGTCGAATCGTACGGCGGCAACGTACCGGCGCGCATCTGGGCGCGCTTCATGAAAACGGCGTTGGCTAAAACGCCTCCGCACGAGTTTCCGTATCCGACCGAGGAGCTTGCCAAAGTTGCCGGCTGTGGCCGCGGCGGATACGAATATTATCTGAAAGGCACCGAGCCGCAAACCGGCTGTGGCAGCTCGATCGAAGCCTACGGCAGCGATCGTAACGAGCGTGGAGGCGGCACGTACGAGGCCGATCTGTCGCAGCCAACGTTACCGCCGCCGGATGCAACGCCGCCACCTGCCCTTCCGCGACCGACACTCGTGCCGACCGATTCGCCGGAGCCCGTGGAATCGCCCAGCGCGCCGCCGCGACACCGGCGGTGAGGCTCTTCGAAGAACCGCGTCCGGTTCTTCAGCTCACCGTATCGCAATTCTCGGATCGCTTCCGCCGCTGGCTGGAGCGTCGACCCGAACTGCAGCGCATTGCAATCGTCGGCGAAATTTCCGGATGGAAGCCGCAGCCGAGCGGTAACGTTTTTTTCAGCCTGAAGGACGACCGCGCGATTTTGCGCTGTTTCGTCTACTCGAGCGACGCGAAACGCTTTCCCGCCGTGAGCGACGGCGTCGCCGTCGTGGCAACCGGCACGATCGGAATTTGGGAACGCTCGAGCGAGTATCAGCTGCGCGTTGTCGAGATCGCGCCGCTGGGAGTGGGCGCGATCGCCGCGAAAGTCGAGGCGCTGCGCAAACGGCTTCAGGCCGAAGGTCTTTTCGAGCGCGCGCGCAAGCGCGAGTTCGCACGTTTTCCGCGACGCGTGGCACTCGTCTCCGCGCGCGGGAAAGGCGCCGACGACTTCGAGACGACGCTGCGCGAAAAGTCGCCGCACGTCGCCGTGCGATTCATCGAGACGCGCGTCCAAGGCGACGGCGCCGAAATCGACATCGCCGAGGCCATCGACCGCGCTTCGCGCGAAAACGTTGACGCGATAGTGCTGTTGCGCGGCGGCGGCTCGTACGAAGATCGTTATCCGTTCAACACCGAGCCGGTCGTTCGCGCCATCGTGCGGTCGCGCCATCCGGTCGTCACCGCGATCGGGCACACCGGGGACACGCATCTTGCCGACGACGTGGCCGACGCGGTTTTCAAAACGCCGACGGCCGCCGCCGAGCATATAGCGGGAGCGTGGGCCGAAATCACGCTCGTCCTGCACCGTCAGGTTGAGAAGCTCGCCTATGCTGTAGTCGCTGTCGTAACGCGGAACTCGCAGCGTCGAGATCGGTCCGAGCAATCGCTGAGGAGGGCCATCGACTCGCGCATCTCGCAGCAGCGGCAACGCCTTTTACAACTGCAAAATCGGCTGGAGCGTCAGAATCCGCGCCATCGGCTCGGCGAGCGCGAGACGCGGCTCACCGCGACGCGCGTAAAGTTTGATGGCCTGCGGGAGCGTGTGCTAACGCGAAAGAGCAATGCGCTCGCGCTCGCGCGAAGCCGGCTCGCTTCGGTCAATCCGGAAGGGCCGCTCGAGCGCGGATACGCGATCGTCACGCATGCCGGACGCGCGCTCCGCGACGCGCGCGAAGTTCGTGCCGGCGACGAAATCGAAGCGCAGCTCTTTCACGGGAGGCTTGCCGCAAGCGTCGAACGGGTGACGCTCGATGAGTGACGGCGGCTTCGAAGCGAAGCTCGATCGAATCGATGCGATCGTCAAGGAGCTCGAAAGCGGCGATACCAAGCTCGATCGCGCGATCGTGCTGTTTAAAGAAGGCAAACAATTGGCGCGCGAGTGTGAAGAGCTGCTCAAGAGCGCGCAGCTTCAGATCGACGAAGCGATGTCCGAGCCGGCGAAAGGCGCAAAGCAGCGCGCCAAAGCCGACGAGCTCGACGACCAAATACCGTTCTAAGCGGTTTTCGAGCGCGACGTGAGCGCCGCCGATCCGGTCCTTCGATGCAATGACCGCGTAACGCTGAGAGCCCCGCAGCCCTCTGACGCGCACGCCTTGGCGAAACACGCGAACGATCGCGAAATCTGGATCAATCTGCGCGATCGGATGCCGCATCCGTACTCGCTCGCCGACGCGAACGAATGGCTACGAAGCATCCAACATGAAGATCCTCGCGTCACCTTCATGATCGATCTCGACGGCGAAGCGATCGGCGGGATCGGACTGGTGCTCGGCAGCGACATCGAACGATGCTCCGCGGAAGTCGGCTATTGGGTCGGCGCCGAGCACTGGGGGTACGGCATCGCGACGGCCGCTGTCAGTCGCATCTGCCGGTACGCGTTCGAAGATCTGGACGTGCTCCGCGTCTTCGCAACGCCGATCGCTTGGAATCCGGCTTCGGCGCGTGTTCTCGAAAAGGCCGGTTTTCAACTGGAGGGAACGATGCGCAGCGCCTGCATCAAGGACGGCAAGGTCATGAATATGCTACTGTACGCGAAGGTGCGTGAATAATTACGTTTCCGCTGCTCGGTACATGAAAGTTCGGCTCGATGCGGCCGTTGCCGAGCGCAGCGGTATGACGCGGTCGCAAGCGCGCAGCCTCATCATGGAAGGACGCGTGAGCGTCGATGGCGTCGTTGCGAATAAAGCCGGCCAAAACGTCGCAGCGAACTCAAAAATCGAGATCGAACGGCCGCGCCGCTTCGTGAGCCGTGGTGGAGAAAAGCTGGCGTACGCGCTGGACGCATTCGGCATCGACGTCAGCGGTGCCGAAACGCTCGACGTCGGCGCTTCAACCGGCGGCTTTACCGATTGCTTATTGCAGCGCGGCGCCGCGAGCGTTACCGCACTCGATGTCGGCTACGGGCAACTCGACTGGCGGTTACGCAACGATCCGCGCGTGTGCGTCATGGAGCGCACGAACTTCCGCAAGCTTGCGGACGACGCGTTTCCGGCGGGCTTCGACCTCATCACGGTCGATACGTCGTTCATCTCGCTCCGCACGATCGTGGCGCGAGCGGTCGCGTACCTGCGCGACGCCGGCACGGTGATCGCACTCGTCAAGCCGCAGTTCGAAGCCGGACGGGCGCGCCTCGGTTCGGGCGGCGTCGTCCGCGATCCCGCAACGCATCGTGACGTCTTGCGGGAGCTGCGCGCAGCGCTGAGTGCCCTTGGGCTCACGCCGGTCGGACTGGCCGCATCGCCGCTGACGGGGCCGGCCGGAAACCGTGAATTCTTGATGGAGCTGCGGCGGCGCGGCGAGCCGTTCGACGACGCACGACTCGAGGCGGTGCTCGGCGAAGAGTAACGGCAATGCTTGCAGTCGAGAAGAAGATCGTCGGGCTGTACGTGGACGCGGAGCGCGAGCATGCCCGCACGATCGGAACGCGCATTGCCTCCGACTTTCGCGCGAACGGTTTCGAGGTCGTCGACGGCAAGAATGTCGCGCAGGCCGCGCTGATGATTACCGTCGGAGGGGATGGCACGCTCTTGCGGGCCGCGCGCTTAGCGATCGTGCACGACGTGCCGTTGCTCGGCATCAACACGGGCCGCTTGGGTTTTCTCACCGAACTCGACGAGGACGATCCGCGACTGCACGATCTCCCGTCGCTCGTCGAACGCGGTCTCTTCATGGACGAACGCACCGCGTTGCAGGCCGAATACGGCGATCGGCAGTTCTTCGCACTGAACGACGTCGTCGTGCGCAAGGGTGAAGTATCGCGGCTCGTTCCGTTTGGACTGCGCGTCGACGACGGAGCTTCGACGCAAATCGCCGCGGACGGCATTTGCGTCGCGACCCCGACGGGGTCGACGGCCTATTTTCTCTCGGCGGGTGGTTCGCTGATCGCACCCAGCGTCGACGCGTTCGGCGTCGTACCGCTGCTGCCGCATACGCTCTTTTCGCGGCCATTAATCGTTCCGTCGACGTCGCGCATCGAGATCACGTCGGATTTGGAGTCGGCGCAGGCGCACTTGGAGTGCGACGGCGACGTGCTCTGCGAGGTCGCGCCGAACTCGTGCGTGGCGATCCGGCTGCACCCCAAACGCGTTCACTTCGCACGGACGGCGCCCTTGCATTTCCTGGAACGGCTCGAGGCAAAAATGCTCTGGGGCGTTTCCATCAAGGACCCTCGTCGTTAGAGGTTCATCGTGCTAAGGCAGCTGCTGATCGAGGATTTCGGACTCATCGAGCATGCCGACGTCAAGTTCGACACGGGCGCGACGATCTTCACCGGCGAGACCGGTTCGGGAAAGACGATGCTGATCGGAGCGTTGGATTTTGCGCTGGGCGCGCGTGCCGGCGGCGACGTCGTCCGGCGCGGCGCGCGTAAGGCAGAGGTAACGCTCGTATTCGATCCCGACGAAGCGCTGCGCGAACGCCTTGCAGCCGAGGGATTCGAGCTCGATCGCGGCGAGGACGGGACCGTTGCACGCGAGATGAGCGACGGCGGCCGCTCGACGCTGCGGCTTAACGGCCGCACGGCGACCGCGGCACAGCTTCGCGAACTTCGCGATGCGGTCGTGGAGATCGTCGGCCAGCACGAGGCACAGCGGTTGCTCGCGCCCGCGTATCATCTCGAATTGCTCGATCGCTTTGCGGGAGACGCAGCCTTGATGCTTCGCCAACGGGTTGCGGCGGCGTACGCGCGCGCGCACGAGCTCGCCGCGGAGCTCGCAGGGCTCGAACAAGACGATCGCCGCGCGCGCGAGCGCTACGATGACGCGGCGTTCGCGATCCGCGAGATCGAAGAAGCGCGCATCGAAGCGGGCGAGCCGGAGCGGCTGCGGGAGCGCGGGGAGTATCTCGACAACGTCGAGCGCATTGCCGCCGCACTCCATGCGGCGCACGAAGCGCTTGCGGGCGACGAGCGCGGAGCAACGGGTTCGTTGGGGAATGCCGCCGGAGCGCTCGCGGCCGTTGGGAAATTTGATGCATCGCTCCGCGACTTCACTCAACGCGCCGAAGCGCTGCAGTCCGAAGCGGTGGAGCTTTCGTCCGAACTATCGCGCGCGCTCGACGCCGCGGAATACGATCCGGCCGAGTTGGAAGCCGTGAACGCACGCCTCGAACTCATCGCACGCTTAAAGCGCAAGTACGGCGATTCGGTCGAGGGAATCGCAGAAGCGGCGAACCGCGCGCGGGCAACCGTCGACGAGTACGAAGGCCGCGACCGCCGCGTCGCGGAGCTGGGAGAGAGTGCAGCGGCCGCCGACCGAGAGCTGCGGGAAGCCGCCGCCGCGTTGAGCGCGGCACGGACGCACGCGGCAACGAAATTGAGCAAACGCGTTCTTGCGGAGTTTGCCGAGCTGGCGCTCGCGTCGGGGCGGTTCGAGGTGAGTCTCCAGCCGCTGGATCGTATCGGCCCGAGCGGTGCAGAGCGCATTGAGTTTCTTTTTGCCGCCAACGCCGGCGAGCCGGCGCGTCCGCTCTCGCGCGTTGTCTCGGGCGGCGAGCTCTCCCGCGTTTTGCTCGCAATCGTCGTCGTGCTCGCGGGCGCTCGCGATTCCGCCAGTGCTCTGGTTTTCGACGAGATCGACGCCGGCATCGGCGGCGCTACCGCCACTGCGGTCGGTGCGCGCATCGGCGACCTGAGTCGTCGCGGCCAAGTCGTTTGCGTCACCCATTTGGCGCAGCTGGCGACGTGGGCCGATCGCCACTACGTTCTGGAAAAAATCGAGCGTAAACGCGAGACGACGATCGTCGTCCGTTCGATTGCCGGCAAAAAAGAACGCGAAACGGAAATCGCGCGCATGCTGTCGGGCGAATCGCACGATGCGGCGCTGCGGCACGCTCGTGCGCTGCTTGCCCGCAATGCCTAGCTTACGGAATCTGGTGGATCTTCAGCACGTTGGTCCCGCCGGACCCAACCGGCATTCCGGTCGTGAAGGCGATCAAGTCGCCGGAGCGCACCAACCCTTCACGCACCATCTGACGTTCCGTCATATAGAGTAAGACGTCGATCGACGCGTATTGGTCGATGATGAGCGATTCCGTGCCCCAGAGGAGCGCGAGGCGGCGCGCGACGCGCGGCTCGGGCGTGAGCGCGACGATCCGTGCGCGCGGCCGAAACGCCGCAATGTGATGGGCGGTGTTTCCGGTCGTCGTTCCGGTGACGATGTACGGGATGTGCAGCTCGGTGCTGGCTCGCGTCGCCGCTTCGGCGATCGTCGATGCGATCGTCGGCTCGATGTTCTCCAAGCGCCGGTCGCGCAGCGACGCGTGCGGGTAATGCTGCTCGACCTCGCGCGCGATTTCGGCCATCGTCCGCACCGCCTCGGTCGGATACGCGCCGAGCGCGGTCTCCGTGGAAAGCATCACGGCATCGGTTCCATCGAGAATTGCGTTCGCGACGTCCGTTGCTTCGGCGCGCGTCGGCCGCGGTGACGCGACCATCGATTCGAGCATCTGCGTCGCCGTGACGACCGGTTTGCTCGCGCGATTACACTTGGCGATGATCTCTTTTTGAATGATTGGAACGCTTTCGATCGGGACTTCGATGCCCAGATCGCCGCGTGCCACCATGATGCCGTCGGCGACGGCGATAATATCGTCGAGCTCGGCAAGCGCTTCGTGCTTTTCGATCTTTGCGATAACCGGCACGCGCTGATTTTTCTCGGCCATGAACGCCTGGGCGCGTTCGACGTCTTCGGCCGAGCGCACGAACGAGAGCGCGACGTAGTCGATACCGCGCTGCAGGCCAAACGCCAGGAACTCGAAGTCGCGCTCGGTCACCGACGGAATGTTGAGCGAGCCGTCGGGGTAGTTGATCCCGACCGACGCGCGCAGGTTTCCGCCGAATTCGACGGTCGTATCGATCTCCGTTGCGCTCTTTGCGACGACGAGCAACGCGATTTGCCCATCTTGTAAGTAAAGCCGCTTGCCGATGGCGACGTCGGACGGAAGATCGCGATAGTTCGTGCCGACTCGCTCTGCCGTACCGGCGACCGGCTCGGAGGTAATGACGAAACGCGCGCCGCGGTCGAGCCGAACCGACGTCACGCCGTCGGCGAGCGGCCCGGTCCGCACTTTCGGCCCGGGTAGATCCTGCAAAATTGCAGTATGAATGCCCAGCTCGGCAGAGATGGCACGCGCAGCCTCGATAACGCGGCCGTGTTCTTCCGGTTCGCCGTGCGAAAAATTCAGTCGCAGCACGTTGGCGCCGGATACGAAGAGCGATCGCAAAATCGCCGGATCGCGCGACGCCGGTCCGACGGTCGCGACGATCTTCGTGCGCTTTTGCAGAATCGGTTCCATGACGTGCGCCTTGTGCGCCGGTAAAGGCAGGCTCCTGCGGTGCATTAAGCGCACTTAACGCTTCTCGTGCATCTGCAACGCGATCCACGGGATCGCCGATATCCGGAGCGACTCGCCGGGAGCTTCCTGACCTCGCTCCTGGTCCACTTGCTCTTGGCGCTGCTGCTCTTTTCCGTGTTGAGCAGTTCTTCGCAGGAAGGCGCGACGGAAAGCGTTGCGGGCGGCGAGGTCGTTACGGTTACACGAACGTCGCCGATCGTCGTCGCCAATCAACCGGCTGCGACGCGTGCCGTTCCGCCCGTTCCGCACGCGCCCGTTATTGCACCTGTGCGCCACGCGCCGTTGGCGCAGCCGCAAACGCAACGCTTGCCGTCGAACCGGCACGAGCTGGCGAAAGTCGCGCCGACGGCTCCGCCCAACCCCCGTCCGATTCCGCAGCAGTCACCTCAGCCGAACCCTCAGCCGACGCAGAATATTTTCGAGACGCAGCCGAGCCCCGAAATTCCGGCCGCGCCAGTGAACGTTCCCAGCGTCGCGCCGCTTGCCGTCGCCGTAAAAGCGCCCCCGACCGCCGCACCGTCGCCCGCGCCGACCGCCGCTCCGTCGGCGCGCCCGACGCAGAAGCCGCCGGCACCCGTCGTGCGGGCCACCGTCGCTGCGGCGACTCCGGCGCCTGCGGTACCCAAAGCGTCGCCGACGGCCGCGGCGCCCGCACGTGCGAGCCCGGCGCCGAGCGCTTCGGCTGCGCCCGCCGTGCGCGCTTCCGCGCCGCCGGCAGAGCGGCCCGGCATACCGAGCCCAGGCCCAACAACCACCGCGGCAGCCGTCTCTCGCACGACCGGCCTGGCGCCGAGTCCCGGTCCCAGCGGCGGAGCGTCGCCGGGTCCGCAACCCGGAGCGGCGACAAAGACGGTGCCCGCGCCCGCGCGGCCCGTCACCATACGCCCGACGCCGGTGCCGGTCGCGCGCGCCACGAGCCGTCCGAGGGCAACGAGCGCGCCCGCGAACATCAATGCGAAGCTGCGCTCCTTGCTTCCGCATAACCCCGTGAATCCGACCGCGAAATCGTACACGCCCAATTTGTCGCTGCGCGGACGCCTCGAGCCAACGCCGCCGCCCGACGTGCTTGCGAAGACCAAGTATATGTACGAAGTGCGCGGTACCGGCAATGAGGCTCGGGTGAAGATGTGGGTGATTGCCGCGCGCAAAGAGGGCCCGACGACGATCTGCAGCGGCTGGCTCGTGCGTTATCCACAGGCAGTGCGCGGCGGCTACGCGTCCGCTGCCAACGACGGAAGCAGCGTGCCGCCGGTCGTTCAAAACGGCACGTGGGCCGGCCCCGCAAACGGTACGCAGATCAGCATTGGCGGCGGCGGGCGGTCGTCGCAACCGCTCGGTCCGTTCGATGCCGGCATCGCGCCGATCGTTGACGGAATGGTTTCGCAGCCATGCGACGGCAGACGCCTGGTGCCGTTCGTTCCGTCGCCCGTTTCGTCGCCGTAGACGGTGGTGTTTCCCGCTTGAATTTCGACCTTTGTCGCACTACAATTTTAACGTGCCGGAATGGCCGGTACGCTTCGTAAAATACGAAGGAGGGCGGTTGGAACCGCAAGATCCGCCGGGCTACGCAAGCCCGCGAAACAGCGCCGAGTAGGGGCGCCGAGAGCGCGCCCACGGCAGCCGGACGACAACCGGCGGGGCGCAATTCGCAAAGATAGGTAAACAGAATGAGGGGCCGCGCCCACGTGGGGTTGCGGCCCGTCGTTCTTTTCGGTATCCTTTAAGACGGTCTAATACGGAGCGTGGGTCTTGCCCGCGCTTCGCTGCTTCAGAGAGCAGGCTTACGGAAGATGAGAAGCGTGGCGCGAGGCAATTCTGCGGTGACGACGGCGTTCGAACGAGAGCTCGACGCAATCGCGCACGATGCGTCCTTCGCCGGGCTCGAAATCGTCGCACATTCCGCACGACCCGTGCGCGGCGCCACGGCGTTGAGGGTCACGATCGATCGCCCCGGCGGCGCAGATTTGTCGCTTTGCGAGCGCGTTGCGGCGCGGCTGAACGCGCAGCTCGGCGATGCGGAGTACACGCTGCAAGTGGAGTCCGCGGGTCTCGAGCGGCCGCTGCTGCGCAGCGCCGACTACGAGCGCTTTATTGGCGAACGTGTGCGAGTGGTGACGTCGCTCACCGTCAACGGCGGCAAGACGCACCGCGGAACGTTGCGCGGATTGCGCGGCGAGACGGTGGTCGTGGAGAACGATGCCGGCGAGCTCCTTCTTCCAATGGCGGCGATCAAAGCGGCGAATCTGGAATACGATCCGCGGGCCGATCTCACGCGCGACAAACTTCAACGGAAACAAAGGCATGCCAACGACAGAAAACACCGTAACTGACGAAAAACTCATCGACGTCCTTCAGTCGATTGCGAAGGATCGGAACATCTCATTCGAGATGCTGCTCGAGGCGCTCGAAGCTGCTTTGCTTACGGCGTACAAACGCCACTTCGGAAGCGAATCCAACGCCATCGTGATCGTCGATCGGCAGAGCGGAGCCTATCGCGTCTTCCATCGGCGGACCGTCGTTGAAGACGTGCAGGATCCGAAGCTGGAAATTTCCGTTAAGGAGTCCGGCAAACCCTATCAGATCGGCGACTACTACGACCAAGAAGTGACGCCGAAAGATTTCGGACGCATCGCCGCGCAGACCGCCAAGCAAGTTATCGTACAACGCATACGCGAAGCCGAGCGCGACACGGTATATAACAAATACGTTCGTAAGCTCAACGATTTGGTCACCGGCACGGTCCAACGCTACGAGCAGCGCAATATGTTCATCACGCTCGAGGGTCGCGACGAGGCGGTCATGTACCTCGACGAGCAAGTGCCTGGCGAGGCGTACCGCATCAACGATTTTATTCGCGCCTACGTCTTGGACGTGAAGAAATCGCCGAAGGGTCCGCAAGTCATTCTCTCGCGCGCGGCCGAAGGGCTCGTGCAGCGTCTGCTCGAGCTCGAGGTGCCCGAGATTGCCGACGGCACCGTCGAAATTATGGCGATCGCGCGGGATCCCGGAAGCCGTTCGAAGGTCGCGGTGAAGAGCAATCGTCCCGAAGTCGATCCGATCGGAGCCTGCCTGGGTCCAAAGTCGAGTCGTATCGCAAACGTAACCGATAATCTGCGCGGCGAGAAAGTCGACATCATTCGTTACGACGCGGCACCCGCAGCCTTTATTTCGAACGCCCTCGCGCCCGCAAAGGTGATCGGTGTGGAGCTCTTCGAGGACGATGGCGTCGCACTCGTCATCGTGCCCGATTATCAGTTGTCGCTCGCGATCGGCCGCGACGGTCAGAACGTGCGCCTGGCCGCACGGCTCACCGGCTGGCGCCTCGATATCGCGACCGAGACGGAATCGGCGCAAGCGCGAGAGCGCTATCTCGCCGAGCGCGAAGAACGCGTCGCGACGGAAACCGCGCCTGCCGCCGAAGCCGTCGAGACGCCGGTCGCGCCGTCGGGTGAAGAGATCGATGCGGAGCTCATCCGTAAACTCGAAGAGTTCCGCCGCGAACGCCTCGGGAAGGAAGACGAATAGAACCGGTCCGGACCTGCGTGGGCTGCCGCACGCGTTTCGCCCAACGTGCGCTGGTGCGCTTCGTCCGCCGGCCGGGGGGCTGGCTGCCCGACGGCAATCCGCGGCGCAAGCAGGCAGGACGCGGTGCGTACCTCTGTTCGACCGCGTGCGCGGAACGCGCGCGAAAGAATCGGCGTTACCCGGGGCTTGGCGCTTCGGCGGCAGAATATGGTTTAATAGAAAGCCTGTGCAAAAAGTAGAAGCAAAATGATTTGTTGTGACCGTTCCCTCCGATGAGGGCGAACCTTTGATTACCTAGCGGGGCCGGACCGTCGGTTGGGGCTCCGCGCACTCAACTGATGGGACTCGGGCGTTCTGCGCTCGAGAGTGAACTTGGCCGGAAAAGTACGTATTTTTGAGCTCGCAAAAGAAGTCGGGCTCACCTCGAAAGAACTGACGACGCTCTTTAACGAACGCTTGGGCGGCGTCTTCGAGGCAAAGAACCAACTGAGCGTCGTCCCCGATCAGATCGCCGATCTGGTCCGAAGCGTGCTTTTGAAGGCCGCCGAAGCGTCCCCAAAACCGAAGCCTGCGCCGCCGAGCGCTCCCGCTGCAGCGCCGCGCACGGCGCCAAAAGCTCCGCCCAAGCCGGTCGCCGCGCCGCCCCCGATCACTCGTTTGCGGCCCGTGACGGGCGCTACTCCACGCGCGGCCGCGGCGCCGCCGCAGCCTGCGCCTACCGCCGAACGGCCTGCGGTCGACGGGCCGGCCGTCCAACGTCCGCCGGCCGAACCGCCGGCGCGCCGCGCGCCTGCCGCACGTCCGGCTGCCGAGTCGATTCCCCAGCTGCGGCCGGTCCCCGCCGGTCAGCCTTCCATCGTGCGCCGTCCGCCGCCGCCGACGACCGCCGCGTCGGCGTCGCCCGGTCCCCGCAGCGGTCTTCCGGGCCGGCCCGGCGTTGCGCCGCGGCCGGGCGAAGCGATGCCGGGACAAGGCGGCAAGGGTGCGCCGCCGCGCGCCTCGGCGCCTGGAGTGATTACGCCCACGCGGAGGCCCGCCGGTAACGGCCCATTCCGCCCGATGGGACCCGGTCTACGTCCCGGGCCCGTGCGCCCGGGAACCGGCGCGACCGAAGGGCCTGCGCCCTCTGCCGGCGGCCGGCCCGGCGACCGCGTTCGCACGCACGAGGACAAAGCCGCGGCAAAGAAAGACCGCGAAAAAGAGCTGCTGCTCGAAAAAGAGCGCCAGCGTAAGAAGAAGGGCGAAACCACTGCGCCGGCGCCCGCACGCGCGCTCGAGACGATCGAGATTCCCGATCTGCTGACGGTTCAAGAGCTGGCAACCTCAATGATCGTTCCTGTTCGCGACGTCATTACCGAGCTGATCAAGATCGGCACGATGGCGACGATCAATCAAAACATTCCGAGCGACGTCGCGATTCAGACCGCGAAACGCTTCGGATTCAACGCCGTCGTCAAAGAGGCCGGCGAAGAAGTAACGGTCGAGCAGGAAGAGGACAAGCCGGAAATGCTTACGGCTCGTCCGCCGGTCGTCACGGTTCTCGGTCACGTCGACCACGGCAAGACGTCGCTGCTCGACAAGATTCGTCAAGCGAACGTTGCCGCCGGCGAAGCGGGTGGAATTACGCAGAAAATCGGCGCGTACACCGTCGAGCGCAACGATCGTAAGATAACGTTCGTCGATACGCCCGGTCACGAGGCGTTCACCGCGATGCGCGCGCGCGGCGCCAAGGTCACGGACGTGGCGATTTTGGTCGTCGCTGCCGACGACGGCGTGATGCCGCAAACCAAAGAAGCGATTGCGCACGTCAAGGCGGCGAACGTACCGATCGTCGTCGCGATCAATAAGATGGATAAAGCGGACGCGCAACCGGATCGCGTCAAGCAGCAGCTCGTCGAGCAGGGGCTGCAGCCGGTGGACTGGGGCGGCACGATCGAAATGGTGCCGGTTTCCGCCAAGACGGGCGACGGCATCGATCATCTGCTCGATACGATGCTGCTCGAAGCCGACATTCGCGAGCTGCGCGCCAACAAAAACCGGCGCGCGACCGGCGTCGTGATCGAATCCGCGCTGCACCGCGGACGCGGCGCGGTTGCGACTGTTTTAGTTCAAAACGGAACGCTGCGGGTCGGCGATATCGTCGTCGCCGGCGGCACGTTCGGTAAGGTGCGCGCGCTTATCGACGACCGCGGCAAACAAGTGAAGAAGGCCGGACCCTCGATTCCAGTCGAGGTCATGGGCCTTTCTGACGTACCGGCTGCGGGCGACATGCTGATGGTCGTCAGCGACGAGCGCGTCGCGCGAGAGACCGCCGAGAAACGCGCAACCCGGCGCCGCGACGTCCGGATCTCGGCGACCGGAAACCAGCGCGTCTCGCTGGAGACCTTCATGTCGATGCCTGCCGAGGGCAGGAAGGTGCTCAATCTCATCATCAAGGCCGACGGCCAAGGTTCGCTCGAAGCGCTGCGCGCGCGAATGGAGTCGCTTTCGACCGACGACGTCGAGATACGAGTCATTCATGGCGGCGTCGGAGCGATCTCGCCCAACGACGTCAATCTCGCAAGCGCCTCCAACGGCGTTTTGATCGGGTTCAACATTCGTCCCGACGAAACGGCGCGCCGCTTAGCCGAAAACGAGGGCGTGGATCTGCGCTTCTATCAAGTGATCTACGAGATCGAAGACGATCTCAAGAAAGCGATGCGCGGCATGCTCTCGCCGGTCGAGCGCGAGGTCGTGCTCGGACGCGCGGAAGTGCGCCAGGTCTTCAAGGTGAGCCGTGTCGGAACAATCGTCGGATGCTACGTTACGAGCGGAAAGATCGCGCGCAATGCAAAGGTGCGCGTCGTTCGGGATGCGGCGGTCGTTTTCGACGGTGAGATCGAGAGCCTGCGCCGCTTCAAAGACGACGTTCGCGAAGTGGCCGAAGGCTTCGAATGCGGCATCCAAGTTGCGAAGTTCCAAGACCTCAAAGAGGGCGACGTCATCGAAGCGTACGTGCGCGAACAGGTCGCTCCGGAACTGGTGCGGGCATGAAGGCACAGCGAATAGCGAAGATCGATCACGAGATTCAGCGCGTACTCGCCACGCTCGTTTCGCAGGAGCTGCAAGATCCGCGCTTGGCATTCGTGACGGTGACGCGCGCGGAGGTCAGCGATGACCTGCGTTACTGCAAAGTCTTCATTTCGGTGATCGGCGACCGTCACCAGGCTCGTCAATCGCTCGACGCGCTCAAGCATGCAGGGCGATTCCTTCGGGGCGAGCTCGGGCGCAAGATCGATCTGCGCCATACGCCCGAACTGATCTTTGTCGAAGACCGCTCCGCCGAGCGCGCGATTGCGCTTGCGAAAACTCTGCGGGAAGCCGCTGCACGTTCTCCGCGCGAGAACGCCGAGTGATCGAAAGCAGCCCACGCATCGCATCGGCGGCGCAAGTCGTTGCCGAGCTGCGCCGTCGCAGCGCTTTCGTCATGGTCAGCCACGTCAAGCCCGACGGTGATACGCTAGGCGCCGGATTCGCGCTGGGATTAGCGCTCAAGCGCCTCGGCAAACGCGTCGCATATTTTCAACAAGATGCCGTGCCGCGCAATCTGCGTTTTCTGCCGGAGTCCGAGCTCGTCAGCCGCGCAATTCCCGGCGACCTTCCGCCCGACACGCTCTACGTCTTTTGCGACATGAGCGACTGGCGGCGCGCCGGGGAACACTTACCGGCCGTCGCCCGCGAGAACATGCTCGACATCGACCACCATCTCGGTAATTCGCTCTTCGGCAAACTGAATTTCGTGCTCGAGCACGAGTGTTCGACCGGAACGGTCGTGATGCACCTGTTGCGGGAGCTCGGCGTGCCCATCGACGCGCCCATCGCGACGTGCATTCTCGCGACGATCATGACCGACACGGGCGGATTCATGCATTCGAATACCACTCCGGAGGCACTCGATCTCGCCGCCGAGTTAATGCGCCAAGGTGCCGACAAGGAAGAAATCACCGACCAAATTTTTCTGCGCAAACGCGTCGCTGCAACAAAGCTGCTCGGCTGCATCATCGACGCGATGAAGTTCGAGCACGCCGGCCGGTATTGCTATTCGTACGTGGACGACGCGATGCTCGAGGCAACCGGCGCGGACGGTGAGGATACGGAGGACGTCGTCAATACGCTGCTCGGACAAGAGGGCGTCGACGTTGCGGCGCTTTTCAAGGCGATCGACGGCGAAATCCGCGTCAGCCTTCGATCGGGCGGCCGTCTCAACGTGCAGGCTGCGGCGCAGCGGTTGGGCGGCGGCGGGCACTTTCGCGCCTCCGGATTGACGTATCACGGCACGTTGCAGGACGCATTTCCGGCCGTCGAAGCGGCGCTCGTCGCCGAAGGTTTATAGTTCAGTGTCAGATGATAGGGTTCGTCAATCTCTTTAAAGCGGCCGGACCGAGCTCCGCGCAAGCGGTTTCGCGCCTGCGCCGCATCTACGGGTTCTACGCCGGCGATCGCCGCCTGAGCGCCGGTCATCTCGGCACGCTCGATCCGCAAGCCGCCGGCGTTCTTCCCGTCGCAGTTGGGAAAGCGACGCGGCTCATTCCGCTGCTCGCCGATCAACGAAAGAGTTACGCGTGCACGCTGGTCCTAGGCCGCTCGACTACCACGCAGGATGCACACGGCGAAACGGTTGAGGAACGGCCGGTTCCACACGACTGGTCCGCGCGTTTGGAAAAAGCCTTACCGGCGTTTCTCGGCCGAATCGCTCAGACGCCGCCGATGTTCTCGGCAGCGCACCATCAGGGCAAGCGATTGTACGAGCTCGCGCGCGAGGGCAAGAGTGTCGAGCGTAGAGCGCGGACCGTTACGATCTACGGCGCGACGCTTCTGGGCGTAGAGCTGCCCGCTTCGACGAACTCGGGCCACGCTCTCGCGCGCCTGCGCATTGCCTGCAGCGAAGGGACGTACGTCCGCACGCTCTGCCACGACCTCGGGGCGGCAATCGGAGTGCCGGCACACATGGGAGCCCTCGTGCGTGAAGCGTCCGGACCGTTCGTTCTCTACGAAGCGCGCACGCTCGATGAGATCGCTCGCGAACCTTCGGAGGCTCTCATCGCGCCGGAACACATCATTCCGTTTCCAACCATCGTGTTGGATCTGCGCGGATCGGCGGACTTTCGCGCCGGCCGCGTGGTGCCGCTTCCCGAAGGCGCAACCGGACGCCACGTCTTCGTGCGCGATGAATCGCGCACGCTCGTCGGCGTCGGCGAAGCGTTGGGAGCGTTGCTCGCGCCGCGCAAGGTTTTCGTGTGAACGTCAGCCACGAGCTGACGCGTCAAAGCACGCGTCCCCTCGTGCTCGCGATCGGTTTTTTTGACGGTTTCCACCGAGGGCATCGCGAGATCGCGCGCCGCACGCAGCGTCTTCGCCGGCCCGGTTGGCGCTCCGGACTCTTGACGTTTGCGAATCATCCGGCAACGCATTTGCGTCCTGGATCGGAGCCGGATCTCTTATGCACGCCGCAGGAACGGCTGGAGCTCTTCGGTCGCGCCGGTTTCGAAGAGTGTTTTTTCGTGCAGTTCGACGAGCGCATTGCGACGCTCTCGCCGCACGCGTTTTTGACGCTGCTGCGCGAGCGTCTGCACGTTGCGGCCGTCGTCGTCGGCTCGACGTTTCGGTTCGGTCATAAGCGCGCGGGCGACGTCGCCGTCATGACCGAATTTCTCGAAGCGCAAGGCGCGTCCGCCATAGCCGTACCGCCGGTCTGCGACGGCGGCGAACGCATCTCGAGCACGCGCATTCGCGCGCTCGTGCGCGGCGGCGAGCTGGTCGCGGCGGACGAGCTTCTCGGCGGTACCGGCTACGAATTGCGCGGGCCGGTAGAGCTCGGTGCCGGGCGCGGTCACGCGCTCGGGTTTCCGACCGCTAACCTTCGTGTGCCGGAAAAGCTGCTGCCGAAGGACGGCGTGTATGCCGCGACGGCGCGCTACGACGGGCGGGACTACGCCGCGCTCGTCTCGATCGGAAGCAACCCGCAGTTCGGCGGGGGTACCCGAACCGTTGAGGCATGGCTGCGCGATTTCGAGCAGACGATCTACGGGCGGGAACTGGCCGTGCGCGACTTGCGGTACCTGCGCGAACAGCGGCTTTTCCCCGAAGTGAGCGAACTCGTCAAGCAGATGCAGCGCGACCTGCAAGCGATCGGCTATCCGAGCTATGGATAGGGCCGCGGCCCTCGCCGTCGCTCTCGCATGCTCGCTCGGCGCTTGCGCCCATGGCGACGGCTCGGACTCCGCGGGGACGACGCTCGCCCAGGTAGGGCACCCGGCGCCCGCCTGGACGCAGCCCAGCATTCCCGGTCCGACGCTGTCACTCTCGGCGCTGCGCGGCAAACCCGTCTACCTCAACTTCTTTGCGACGTGGTGCCCGCCGTGTGCGCAGGAAGCGCCCGCGATCGACGCGCTCTCGCGTAACTTTTCTTCCGCCGGGTTGCGGGTCGTCGGCGTCGACGTTTTGGAAAACGCCCGCAAAGCGGCGCTTTTTAAAACGGAGCATCGCTTGAGCTATCCGGTCGTCGTCGACACCGGCGCGCTTCGGGCGCAATACGAAATCAACGGCCTTCCGGTTCACGTTTTTATCGACCGTAACGGGATCGTGCGCAAGATCGTCGTCGGTGAGCTTTCACCGGCAGCGATGCGCGAGAACGTCGAGCGCATCGTGCGATAACGATGTTTGCGAAAAACTCGGGGCGGCGTTGGGCGGTGGCGTTGGGAGCAGCCATACTCGCGGGATGCGCGGGCGGGGGCGGCCAGGGCAACGTGCTGCTTCCAACGGGCAGCGGTACCGTCAGCGGAATCATGGGCGTCGGAAATACCGTCGTAAAGATCTACGTGCCCGCCGGAAGCACGATCAGCACGCCGAATCCGCGATCGCCGTTTAACCCATCCTCGCCGAACGGATCGGTGCCGCCGGGTGCGGGAACGTCGCCCGTACAGCAAGGTCTTGCCACTCCGCCGGTCTCGACGCCGGCGCCGGTCGCTGCCGGCCCGGCTGCGCCCGGCTCCCAACTCTTGGCGATCAATGTGAACGGACCGACCGCGATCAATCAGACCGTTCCGGTCGGACCGAACTCGAGCGGCTGCGCGCAGGCGGCGGGCGGATCGACGTGTCAACTCGCGCTCTCGCTTCCCGCAGGAACCTATTCGGGAACGATCGGCAATGCGGCGATTGCTTTCACCGTGGTCGCGGCATCGAGCAACGTGCTCAATTTGACGTTAGGCGGCGTTCCCGCACAAGCAGTGGTCGTGCCCGCGTCGAGCGCGAGCGCCCAGAACGGACAAGGCGGAATCGATCTGTACGGAGCGGGAAAACACGCAATGCTGGTCGAGCTCCTCGACGCGAATCAAAACGTGATGGTCGGCGGCAACGGGGCGACGTTTACTCTGAATCAAGCCGGCGGATCGCTTCAGCTCAATGTCGCGCAAGCGGCGGCGGCGGCGCCGAATCTTTTCTACGTGACGACGGGCACCGGAGCGAACGCAAGCTCGGCGTTGCTGCATGCGACGGTCAACTACATGGGGCCGGGGAATCCGTGCGCGCAGCCGGCTGCCGTCTGCAGCGGAACCACGCGCGTCGACGTACGGCAAATCTTGGCGGTCGCCAACTCGGGCGCGAATACGGTGACGCTTTACGTCGCGGGACAGCCCAACCCGCTCGTGACCATCCAAAGCGGTGTGGTGAGCCCGCAAGCGCTCGCGTTCGACGTCTCCGGCGACCTGTTCGTTGCCAATCAAGCGGGAAGCGTGACGGAGTACGTGCCGCCGTACAATCAATCGCCGGTCTCGATCACGAGCGGGGTCAACCACCCTCAGTCGCTTGCGGTGGACGCGCGCGGCGATCTCTTCGTCGCCAACGGCAACGGCAGCAATACGGTGACGGTCTACTCGCCGCCATACGGCGGGCCCCCGGCCGCAACGATCGCTTCGAATGTCGACGACCCCGTGAGCCTTGCGCTCGATGCGACGGCCGATCTCTTCGTCGTCAACGCGTCTGCAAATACGGTGAGCGAATACGCGCCGCCGTATAGCACCGCGTCGGCAGTGATTACAAAGGGTCTCAATACCCCAAGCTCCGCGGCGTTGGACAATCACGGAAATTTGTTCGTCGCCAATCTGAATTCGACGCCGAACTCCGTCGTCGAATACGTGCCGCCCTTTTCGAGCGCGAGTGCGCCGGTCGCAACCATCACCAACGGTGTGAACGAGCAGGGCGCGATTGCGATGCTCTCCTCGAATCTCTTCGTGCCGAATCAAGGCGCCAATACCGTCACCGAATACACGGCGCCGTACAGCAATCCGCCGACGACGATCGTCGGCGGGCAGAGTCAGCCGCTGGCGCTCGCAATTGACTCCGCCGGCAATCTTTACGTTGCGAATTACGGCAACAATACGGTGACGCAATACGCGGCACCGTACGGTCCAGGTTCGTGGACGACGATCTCGAGCGGGGTCAACGCGCCCCTCGCGCTGGCGCTCTCGCCCGCGACGGGAAACGCGCCGACGCTCTTGCCTTAAGCCGCGCGAACCTGGAGCGCGTCGCCTTCGAGCGTTACCTCCGCTCCACCGCCTTCGCGCAACTCGCCGCGCAGCAGCGCTGCGGACAACGGCGTCGAGACGTAATGCGAGACCGTGCGCTGGACGTAGCGCGCGCCGCTTCCCGCGCCCATTGAAACGCGCGCCAGATAGATTTTTGCATCGTCGGAAAGATTCAGCGAAACGTTGCGTGCGCCAAGCCGCTCTGCGAGTGCGTCGACGTGGATCGTTACGATCGCTTCGATTTGCTCCAGCCCGAGCTCGGCGAAGGGTACGATGTCGTCGATTCGGTCGAGCAGCTCTAAGCGCAATCCGATGCCCAGCTCGTCCTCGGCCAAATTCGTCGTCAGGATGATCAGGGCGTGCCGAAAGTCGATCGTGCGTCCCTTCGAGTCGGTCACTCGTCCGTCGTCCAGGATTTGCAGCAGAATCGAAGCGACGTCCGGGTGCGCTTTCTCGACTTCATCGAAGAGCACGACGCAATAGGGCCGCCGCCGCACCGGTTCGGTCAGCTGTCCGGGCTGGTCGTGCCCCGCGTATCCGGGCGGAGCGCCGAGCAGGCGCGAAACGGTATGCGGTTCGGTGAACTCCGAGAGGTCAACGCGCACCAGCGCGGCTTCGCTGCCGAAAAGAACCTCGGCGAGCGATTTTGCCAACTCGGTCTTGCCGACGCCGCTCGGCCCTCGAAAAAGAAACGTTCCCAGCGGCTTGCGCGGATCGTGCAGGCCGGTGCGCGCACGGCGAATTGCCTCGGAGACGGCGGAGATCGCGCGATCTTGCCCGATGACGCGTTTGCCGAGCAATCGCTCGAGATCGAGCAGCCGTCCCGCTTGCGATTCGGTGAGGGCCGATTGCGGAATCCCGGTCCAACGCGTCACCACGGCGGCAACGTCGGCGCTCGTCACCGGCGGAGAGTCGACCGCACCTTTGTTGGCGAGTGCAACCGAAGCCGCCGCTTCATCCACTAAATCGAGTGCCTTATCGGGTAGGAAACGATCGGCGATGAATCGGGCCGATAGCTGCGCGGCGGTCTCGATCGCCTCTTCATCGATCGTGACGTGATGATGGCGCGCGTAGCGTTCGCGCAATCCGCTCAGAATGGCAACCGTTTCGTCGATGCTCGGCTCTTCGACCATGACGGGTTGAAAGCGGCGCTCGAGGGCGGCGTCGGATTCGACGTGCTTTCGATACTCGTCAAAGGTCGTGGCGCCGATGCATTGCAGATCGCCGCGCGCGAGCTCGGGTTTGATCATCGCGCTCAGATCGAGCGGCGCCCCTTCCGCCGCGCCGGCGCCGACGAGCGTATGGAGCTCGTCGATGAAGAGCACCACGTCGCGGGCGCTACGCTTGACTTCGTCGAGAATGCGCTTGACCCGGCCTTCGAACTCGCCGCGGTACTTCGTGCCGGCAACGAGCGGGCCGAGTGACAGCGCGAGAAGACGTTTGCCGCGCAGCGCGGGCGGCGCATCACTGGAAACCATGCGTTGCGCGAGCCCTTCGACGATCGCGGTTTTACCGACGCCGGGCTCACCGACGAGACACGGGTTATTCTTGCTGCGCCGTGCCAGAATCGAGATGATGCGATCGATCTCTTTGTCGCGCCCAATGACGGGGTCGAGTTTGCCGTCGCGCGCGAGCTCCGTCAGATCGCGTGAGTACGCCGACAGCGTCGGCGTGCCGCCGCGGAATCGCTTGCCTAACTCGTCCAGCGGCGAGACCTTCCCTTCGCCTTGCATCTTTTCGGCTAGGATCGCGCTGCCCGCGATGACGCCCGCGGCGGCGAGCGCGGCGCCAATCAGCGGCAAGGCGGTTGCGGCTGTACGCTTCTGCGCGCACCGCGAGCAGAGGTATCTGCCGGCAAAGGACGTTGTGGCGGGTAGCCGGCCGCAGGCTTCGCAAGTTCGGTTCATCCTTATCCTCTACCGCCGGCCTTAGGTTGGGGTTTCGGACGGGTTCACGGGCCGGCGAGGAAGACCACGGTCACCGACACCGTCACGTTGACGTTGGATTGATCGAATTCGGTCGGGGCATTTGCCGCGGCGACGCGCATCATCGGCACCGGCCCTGGACCGACGCCACCCAGCTCGATGCTTTTGATGGAGGTGATGTGCAGCCCGGCTGCCGCCGCTAATGCCTCGGCGTTGTCACGAGCTTCGGCGACCGCTTTTCGCGTCGCTTCACCGCGTGCGGACGCCGGATTCGACAGACCGAACGTGACGCCGTTAATCGCGGTCGCGCCCGCAGCGATGCATGCGTCGCTCACTCGGCCCGTCGAAGCGATCTTACGAACCTTGACCGAAAAGTTGCGCGACACCGTATAACCATAGCGCTCTCCGGTTGAATTCGGCGGCATCGTTCGCGGGCGTGGATTGTAGCTGACGTTGTAGTAGGAGAGCGTGATATCGTTTCGAGCAATGCCTTCCCGAGCGAGCGCCGTTACGATTCGCTCGTAACGCGCATTATTTTGCGAGATGGCGTCGTTGGCGTTGTCGGCGTTCGTCTCCACGGCCGCGCTGATGGTTGCCATGTCGGGCGGCAGCGCGACGCTTCCGTTTCCCGGCGCCGTAATTTCAGTTCCCGCAGCCTGCGCGGCGACCGCTCGCGCGGCGAAGACGCCAAGTGTGAGCAGCAGGCAAAAGAAAGTACGCTTCATAATGGGTATGCTCCAACGTAGCGAGGTGTCGTCCCTTTGCGCTCGTTCCGAGGAGGTACGCCGTGGGAATTCTCAGCTGGATTATTTTCGGGCTGATCGTCGGCCTGGTCGCCCGTTGGGTCGTTCCCGGCGCAGCGCCCGGCGGCTGCATTGCCGATGTGATCGTCGGCGTCGTGGGAGCGCTGATCGGGGGCTGGCTTTACGGGCTGTTTGGCCATGTGGGCGTAACCGGTTTCAACCTTCCGAGTTTAGTCTGCGCCTTTATCGGCGCGGTCGTTTTACTCTGGATATTGCGGGCAGTCAGCGGCCGAAGCACCGTCTGAAGGGCGCCCAAGCCTATCGAGGGAAGCTGAAATTTTATGGCCTACGTTATCACCGAGCCGTGCATCGGAACCAAAGACAAATCGTGTGTGGACGTTTGTCCGGTCGACTGCATCCACGGCAAGGATGAAGACGAGATGCTCTACATCGATCCGGAAGTCTGCATCGACTGCGGCGCGTGTGTCTCAGCCTGCCCGGTCGAAGCAATCTTCGCCGATTCCGACGTTCCCGAGAAGTGGCAGAACTACACGGAAATCAACGCGGAATATTTTAAAAAATGATTGCCGCGATCTCCAGCCACGCCTTCGACTCGTTCTTTGCGTGGGCGCCCTGGGTGGTCGGTGCGGTGATCTACCTTACGTTCTGGGTTGCGAAGCGCCACGAAAAGGCCGCGGCTGCGACTGCGACCGCGAGCACGACGGCGACGTACGCCTGCGCTTCATGCGGCCGGCGCGGAACGCTCGACCAGATGATCGTGCAGCACCACGGCGGCGCGGTCGGCTATCAATGCATGCAGTGCGCCACCGCTCAAGCTACAGCACACTAGTTTAGATCGTACGGTCGTTACTGGTCTTGGCCGTAGTCACGCATGACGTCGTGCATACGCGACGCCATCGACAGCGCTTCATCCCACTTGCGCTGCCACATATTTCGTCCGAAAATTAAGCCGACGCATCCGGCCGCCATCGCGACGTGTGCTTTGTGAATGGTCGCTTCGTCGCCCATCTTGCTCCCACCGGAGACGAGCACGAGGCTCCGGCCCGCCGACTTGACGACTTTGCGCAAACCGTCGACGTCGTCGAATTCCAGCGTGTTGTACGGTTTGGGCAGCTTCGCGGCGTCGTCGGCTTTCCAAACCGGCTCGTTGAGCTTGATGACGTCGGCGCCCAGCTCGCACGCGACTCGCGCCGCGTAGTCGACGGCGTAGAGCGAATCGATTCCGCCCTTGGCTTTCACGGCCGATCCGCGAGGATACGCCCAGATCACGAGCGGCATTCCAAACCGTTCGCAATCGCGCCGCACCTCGTTGCATTGTGCGATGTCGACCTCTTGTGACGGACTTCCGACGTAAAGCGTGTAACCGACCGCATCCGCGCCCAAACGCACCGCATCTTCGACCGAGGACGTCAGCGGGCTGAAGGCTTCGTCGTCGGGCGGAATGTTCGTCTTGCCGTTGACTTTGAGCAGCAGCGGCACGCGGCCGCAATAGTTCTTCTGATATTTTTGGGCAAGGCCGACGTGCAGCGCGATGCCGGAAAAGTTGCCCTCTACCGCAAGCCGGTAGATCCAGTCGGTGTCCACCGAATCGGGATTATCGAAAAAATCCACCGGACCGTGTTCCAGACCCTGATCGATCGGCAACATCATGAGCGTGCCGTTTGCGGGGCCGTGCTCGTACATCAAGCGGTGCAAACGCGTCCGTTTGCCGATCGAGAGGTTCAACGCGTCGAAGGTAGGCCGCGCGACGCGGGGAGTGACGGCTGCTGTCATAATAGCGTCGGCTTCGCCGGGCCCCGAAGGTTATCCTCAAGCAACGCACAAAGGCCCCGCTCGTGATTGCGCGCATCGGCTTTATCGGTCTTGGCGCCATGGGCGAGCCGATGGCTGCGGCGTTACGCCGCGCGGGCTACGATGTTAGGGCGAGCGTGTATCGCCGGCGCGATGCACTCGACCGGTTGCGTGAGGCGGGCGTCACTGAAGCGGCCGATCCCGCGGAGCTCGCAGGCACGAGCGATGCCGTCGTGCTCTGCGTGCCGGACGCACCGCAAGTCGACGATGCGCTCTTTGGTCCGCGCGGCGTCACAGCGGGTGCGCGCGCGGGCTTGGTCGTCGTTGACATGTCGACGATTTCGCCGGTTGCGTCGCGGGTTTTCGCCGCGCGGCTCGCCGAGCGCCATATCGACTTTGTCGACGCGCCGGTGAGCGGCGGCCCCGTTCGGGCGCGCCAAGGAACGCTGACGATTATGGTGGGCGCGTCACCCGCGGCTTTCGAGCGAACGGAGCCGGTTCTACGCGCCATGGGAACGCCGCACCACGTCGGCCCGGTCGGCATGGGAGAGACCGTTAAGCTGGTCAACCAAATCATCATCGCAAACGTCATGATCGCCAACGCGGAAGGGCTCGTTTTTGCAAAGCGCGCCGGCGCGGATTTGGGTGCCGTGCGAGCCGTGCTCGGCTCGGCGACGGCGTCGAACTACATTCTCGCCGAGTGGCTGCCGAAAACGTGGCTCGCGGGGAGTTTTGACGGCGGGTTTGCAATGGATCTGCTTCGCAAGGACCTCGCCGCGGCGCTCGACGCGGCGCGCACGATGAGCCACCCGATGCCGGCCACGGGGCTGGCATATCAGCTCTACACCACTCGCTCTGCTAGAGGGGACGGCGCGCTGGACTACAGCGCGATAGTAAAAGAGTATGAGTACAACGACGGAAGTTAAGCCGCCGCGTAGCGCGCTGGTCAAGACGCCGGAGTTCAACAAGAAGATTCTCGTCGTAGACGATGAGTCTGCGATTCTGCAGACACTTCGATTCAACTTGGAGCGCAGCGGCTATGCGGTCGTCACTGCCGGCGACGGACGCAGCGCCATCGCCATGGCACAACGCGAGCAGCCGGACCTGATCGTGCTCGACATCATGCTGCCCGTACTCGACGGCGTGGAAGCGTGCAAGGAGATTCGCAAGTTCAGTCCGGTGCCGATTATTATGCTGACCGCGAAGGATCAGGAGATCGACAAAGTTCTTGCGCTGGAGCTTGGTGCCGACGATTACGTAACCAAACCGTTCGCGCTGCACGAGTTTCTGGCGCGCGTCAAGGCGCGGCTGCGCCGGCAAACCTCGATACATTCCGGGCACGAGGAGGCCATTGTGCTTGGATCGATCGTTTTGGATCCGTCCCGGCAACAGTTGACCGTACGTGGAAAAGAGGTTGCGCTTGCGCCCAAAGAGTTTGGGCTATTGCGCGTTCTGATGGAAAACCAGGGCCGCGTCGTCACCCGCCAGACGTTACTCGATAAGGTTTGGGGGTACGATTTCGAAGGCGAGCAGCAGACCGTTAGCGTCCATATCCGTTGGCTGCGTGAGAAAATCGAGGAAGATTCGCGGACACCGCGACACATTCTGACGGTGCGCAGCCGTGGTTACATGTTCAAAGCCTAAGGACGTTCCGCGCACTTGACCCCGCTCGAGTGGGTGCTTCTCGCGTTGATTGCCGGCGCCGCCGGCGGCGTTCTTCTTGCGAGGCTTTTTCGCACTTCCGAATCGGCGGCTCCGGTCGCGGAGCCGGCCCCGTTGCGTGCGCCCGCATCGGCGCCGATTTCCTTCGATAACGCTTTTGCGCGGCTCGTACACGCACTGCCGATCGGCGTCGTGCTCGTCGACCGAACGTGCCGCGTGGAGTTCGCCAATGCGGCTGCCGGCACGACGTTCGGATTTGATCCGGATCGGGCGTTGAACGTTCACGTTATTGAGGCAATTCCAAACGTCGAACTCGAACGGCGCATCGGCGACGCGCTGCGCGGCGAGGCCTCGGTCGCGCCGCTGATGCTGACGGGCGCGACCGGCCAGCGCACCTATCGCGTTTCCATCTATCCGCTCACCGACAGCGACGAGGAGTCGCGCCGCGTCGTGATCTTTTCCGACGATCAAACCGCACTGCTTCGGCTGGATCGCGCCCGCAAAGAGTTTCTCTCCAACGTGTCGCACGAACTGCGAACGCCGCTCTCGTCCATCAAGCTCATGCTCGAAACGGTTCTGGAAGCGCCCGAACAGGAAGCGCGCGACCTCTTCGTGCCGCAAGCACTTGCCCAAGTGGATCGTCTGGCAGCGCTCGTGGGACAGCTGCTGGAGCAGGCGCGTGCCGAATCGGGGCAGCTCAAGCTCAACGTGCGCGACGTCGACCTCGAAGAGATCGCGCGGCCGATCGTTGCGTCCTTCGACCAGCAAGCGGCGAATAAGGGGATTGAGCTGGAGTTGACCGCGTTGCGCCCGGTTCGCGTCGAAGCGGATCCGGATCGCTTGGCCCAAGTCTTCGTCAATTTGATCGACAACGCGCTACGGCATACGCGCGGCGGCGGACGCATACGGGTTGAGGTCGACGCGCGCGACAGCGATGCAGTCTTGCGCGTACGCGATACCGGCGAAGGCATCCCATATCGCGATCTGCCGCACATCTTCGAGCGCTTTTACGTCGTCGATCGCTCGCGCAAACGCGGCAGCAGCGGTGCCGGGCTCGGCCTCGCTATCGTCAAAGGCATCATCGACGCACACGGCGGTGCAATTTCCGCGGAATCGATGCTCGGCCGCGGGACCGCCTTCACCATTCGGCTTCCGATCATGCGGATCAAACGCGATGCGGCCTCTTAACGTTCTTAACTCCGGACGGGCATCGGAAGAAAGTGCGCCGAAAGACGAAGCGCCGATGTTTGCCAATGCGACGGAGCCCGCTGCGCTCTCCACCGAGACGAAAATCGACGTCGAGAATTTAGACGTCTATTACGGCGCGTTCCGCGCGATCAAGAATGCATCGCTGCGCATTCCGGCCAATCGGGTGATGGCGTTGATCGGCCCCTCTGGCTGCGGCAAGTCGACGTTCATTCGAGCGCTCAATCGCATGCACGACCTTACGCCCGGCGCTCGCGTGGACGGACGCGTCTTGCTGGACGATCAAGACATCTATGCTGCGGATATCGATCCGGTAACGATCCGCTACCGCATCGGAATGGTTTTCCAGCGGCCGAATCCGTTTCCGAAATCGATCTTCGACAACGTCGTCTACGGGCCGCGTATTCACGGCGAACGGCGAAGCGCCGCGTTGACGGAGATCTGCGAGCGCAGTTTGCGTCAGGCCGCGTTGTGGGACGAAGTCAAGGACCGGCTCGATCGGTCGGCGCTCGCGCTTTCCGGCGGCCAGCAGCAGCGGCTCTGCATCGCGCGTTGCCTCGCCGTCGATCCCGAAGTGATCTTGATGGACGAGCCAGCCTCGGCGCTCGATCCGATCGCGACGAGTAAGATCGAAGATTTGATCGACGATCTTAAGAAGCAGTACACGGTTGTCATCGTGACGCATTCGATGCAACAAGCGGCGCGCATCAGCGACAACACGGCTTTCTTTCTCTTGGGCGATCTCGTCGAGGCGGATACGACTGCGACGATCTTTACCAAGCCGCGCGATAAGCGCACCGAAGACTACATTACGGGGCGCTTCGGATAAGCTAAAAACTGGCGCGGTCAAGCAAAGCGGTTAAGCGAACGTTAAACCGCTCTTAATCAGCGGCCGTTAGACTGGTTGCTACATAGCCACGCAGTCGTAAAGGAGATACCCCTACCGTGCTATTGACTCGCGCTCGCATCGCGCTGGTCGCCGCGGCAATGGTTCTATCGAGTACCGGCTTTGCACTGGCGGCAACACAGGCAACACCAGTCGCACAAGCCACCTCGGTTCCGGCCGCAGATTTCGGCGCTCCCCCATCCGGACAGATTCCGATTCTCTACAACGATCGTCACGTCTATGCGCGTCCTGACATCCTCAAGCAGGGCCGCGTTCTCGCCGCGCTCGTGCGCGGCGGTACGCTGTACATTCCATTGCGCTCGATGTTCGAGCAGATGGGAGCGACCGTTTCGTACGACGCCGGCACCAAGACCGCAACCGTGAGCAAACCCGGCGCGCAGGTCGCCGTGACCGTCGGCAAGCCCGAGGTCCTGATCAACGGTGAGTCGCGGCCGCTCGACGTGCCGCCGATCGTCTATCAAGGCGTCGTGCTGGTTCCGGTGCGCGTCATCTCGGAGGGGATGGGTGCGTACGTGCAGTGGGTGCCGGATCGCCGCATCGTCGTCGTGCGCTACATTCCGGCAACGCCGCCGCCGACCGAAGCTCCGCCCGTGCCGACCGAAGCACCTCCGCCGACGCCGGTGCCGACGATCAAACCCAGTGGCTGGACGTTTCCGGGATATGTGCGATCGTATTATTTCACGCGCCAGAACGCTTCGAATAATCCCGGAGCTCAGTACAACTTTTCTTCATCGTCGTACAGTCCGACAGGCGTCAATCAAGCCAGCTGGAACACCGCGGTTTCGGTAGGCGCCGACTACAATTTCGTCGGTACCGGCTGGCATCTCGGCGGTTCGTATCTCTATGCCAATCCGATGGACGGGCCGTGCGTCGTTCCCGCCAATCATCTCAAGGGCGCGGTCTGCGTCACCCAAGTTCCACCGAATACCAACCCGGATGACACGTTGCCCGGCTTTACGCTCAGCACGTTCTATCAGGCTTATCTGAAGTATAAGCAGTACGGCTGGAACGGAACGCTCGGCGAGCAGCTTCTCACTGCGACGCCGACACCCACGAACGGACAGAGCTCTCCGTGGGCGAGCTCGAGCGCGGCCGATTCGCGACTCAAGCCGCCCGCCTATCTCGGCGGCGACCTTGGTTTCACGTGGCCAAGCGGCCTGACAGTCGAAGGGCTCGACATGTTGGAGTACGAGAATCGAACGAGCTCGCAGTTCACGCGGCAGACGTTGCTGACGAGTTACCCCGCCGGCAATCCAGGCTTGCCAACGAACATCTTTTTGCCAAATGGAAACGGCATCCAGACCGACGGCTTTGCTATGGGCAGAGTCGGGTACCTCGATCCGTCGGGCCCGCGTGTTAATGCTTTAGGACACGGTTTTGCGGCGGACGCATATTTCTACGGAATGTACGATCTCGTTAATATGTGGTGGTTTGACGGATCGTACACGTTTAACAACGCGATGACCCCTTGGATCGCGCTACAGGGTGGATGGAACCAGAATGCCGGTAAATCGTTTCTAGGCAAAATCAATAGTGAAGTTTTCGGAGCGCAGATCGGATTCCACCCGTGGAAAGGCTTGGAGTTCGCGGCCGGCTACGATCAGATACCGTGGAAGACCGACACCATTTTTCTTCCGAAGAACGTAGTCTGCAACAATCCGAACTACCAAATCAAGGCATCGGGCGCCACGTTAGCTTACTTCCTTCCGACGAACGCGGCGCAATGCTTCACCAATCCCAACGGCACGACGAACATATACTACGGTGGCTGGGCGA
>JAMXLK010000006.1 GCA_024281075.1 Vulcanimicrobiia bacterium | reverse complement strand
TCTGCTTCCCGACGGCGGCCGCACTCGTCCAAGACGGTCAAAGCAGCGCATTGAATTTAAAGCGCGGAACGCTTTATTTTAATGCGACGAACGCCTCTCAGCCGTTGTCGCGTTCCTCCGCGAAGCTCCCGGCCAATAGCATCATGGCATCGCTTTCGTTGAACGACGGCACGTCCATCACCGCAGTCGGACGGATCGACGAGGTAGTCGGACAATGAAGAAATACGCATCGATCATTCTCTCGTTGGTCTTCGTGTTGCAGATCTGCGCGGCCGCTGCGGATGCGCGCGGAGGACGCGGCGGTGGCGGGGGCGGCCGCGGCGGCGGCGGTATGCGCGGCGGCGGCGGAATGTCCCGCGGCGGCGGCGGAATGTCGCGTGGCGGCGGCGGAATGTCGCGCGGCGGCGGTGGTTTCAACCTTGGCGGCTCTAACTTTTCAAGAGGCGGCGCGGGTGGTATGCAGCGTCCCGGCGTGGCGCAAAGACCCGGCGGCATCGGTGGGCCGGGCGGCCCCGGCGGAGTTGGCGGAATCGGCGGCGTCGGTGGCGCCGGCCGGCCGGGCGGGCCTGGCGGCATCGGAGGTCCGGGGGGTGTTGGCGGACCCGGTGGTGTCGGCGGCGTTGGCGGCCCCGGCCGACCGGGTGGTCCCGGGGGCGTCGGCGGCGTTGGCGGGCCCGGCGGCCCCGGCGGACCGGGTGGGCCGGGCGGTCCCGGACGGCCCGGCAGCCCCGGCAATCGTCCCGGCGGCGGCGGCAACAATAACGTCGGCAACGGAAACGGCAACACGATCATCAACAATCCGGCCGGCGGCGGCTGTTGCTACGGCTGGAACGGCGGTATGGCGTGGGCGCCGGTGCCCTACTATTGGGGCGGCGGTTTCTGGGGTGCGTGGGCGATCGGGCTAACGTCGGCTGCGGTGTACGGCGCGATCGTCGATGAGGACACGCACGTCACGTATAACTCATATGAAGTTCAACCTGGAACGCCGGGCGAAACTTTCCTCGACAACTACCAGCTCGTGCAAGTAAAGTGCGGACCGCCGAATCTCGTGGTCGTCTATGGACCTGAGAACAGCGTAATCTGCGCAAACCCCAACCAAAACGTGGGTGAAGGCGAATACCGGCTCGATACGGCTACGCTCGATCTCATACCGATGAACAACGGAGCTCAAAGCACGACGCAGTCATCCAACGCGCCTTAACGGCGCAAGGCTAGTCGTCGGCGAAAACTGCGACGTCGCGGGGGGTGATGAAGATCTCGTCACCCTTCTGCAGTGACAGCTCGCGCAGCCGCTCTTGCCCGATCTCGACGTGAACGGGCGCGCCCCACTCCGTCACCGCCTCGACTTTGACCACCGGGCCGGCCGCGTGAATATGCTTCGTGACCGCGCGGATGGTATTTGCTCCATTCGGCTGACGCGCCAAGTCGAGCGCATGCGGCCGAATGAAGACGAGATGGCCCGTCGCTTCGCGAACGAGCCGCGTGACGCCGTCGTCGACGCGTCCGTGGAAGAGATTGACGTTCCCTAGGAAGTTGTAGACGAACGGCGTTGCCGGATGATGGTAGACTTCGTCGGGCGTCCCGACTTGCTCGATGCGGCCGGCGTTCATGACCGCAACTTGATCGGCGACTTCCAAAGCCTCGTCCTGATCGTGCGTCACGAATACGCTGGTAACTCCGACTTCGTCGTGCAAGGCGCGCAGCCACCGGCGAAGCTCTAAGCGAACTTTTGCATCGAGCGCACCGAACGGCTCGTCGAGGAGCAGCACGCTCGGCTCGACCGCCAGCGCTCGGGCCAATGCGACGCGTTGGCGCTGCCCGCCCGATAACTGCGAGGGATAACGGCCGGCCTGGCTGCCGAGTTGAATGAGCTCGAGCAACTCGCCGACTCGCTCGCGGATTCTCTGTGCCGACGGACGCGTTCCGCGCGGCCGTACGCGCAAGCCGAAGGCAACGTTTTCAAAGACGGTCATGTGACGGAAGAGCGCGTAATGCTGGAAGACGAATCCGACGCGCCGTTCGCGCGTAGTTTGGTCGCTAATGTCGCGCCCGTCGAAGTGTACCGATCCGGCGTCGGGCGTTTCGAGGCCGGCGATGATCCGCAGGAGCGTCGTCTTGCCCGATCCCGACGGACCGAGCAGCGCCACGAGCCGGCCGTGCGGAACGTCGAGGTCGACGGAATCGAGCGCGGCAAAGCGCGCGAAACGCTTGCTGATGCCGCGAACCGTAATGCTCACGCAGCTTCTCCTTCAAGTGCTTCGCTTGGTTTGGCGGACCGCCACTCTATCGCGCTTTTCACGACCAGCGTCGCCAGCGCCAGCAGCGCCAAAAGCGACGCTAGTGCAAACGCCGGAACGAATTGATAATCGTTGTAGAGCACTTCGATCTGCAGCGGCATCGTGTCGGTCAGCCCGCGAATGTGGCCGGAAACGACGGAGACGGCGCCGAATTCGCCCATCGCTCGCGCGTTGCAAAGAATCACGCCGTACAGGAGCGCCCATTTTACGTTCGGCAAAGTAACGCGAAAGAACGTCTGCCAGCCGCCGGCCCCGAGCGTTAACGCTGCCTCCTCTTCTTCATTGCCTTGTGCCGCAACCAGCGGCAGCAGCTCTCGCGCAACGAACGGAAACGTGACGAAGATCGTTACCAGCACGATTCCCGGCACCGCAAAGATGATGTGAACGTCGTGCGCGGTCAGCCACGGTCCGAAGAAACCTTGCGCGCCAAAGAGCAAGACATACGTGAGCCCTGCAACAACCGGCGAGACCGAGAACGGAAGGTCGATCAACGAAATCAGGAAACTCTTGCCGAAGAATTCGAACTTCCCGATCGCCCACGCCGCTGCGACGCCGAAAACGAGGTTGCACGGGACCGCAATCGCGGCCGCGAGCAGCGTCAACCGGATTGCGCTCAACGTGTCGGGATTCGTGAAGGTTTGGAAATACGCCGCGATGCCGTGACCGAATGCGGTCACGAAAATCAGGGCGAGCGGCGCTAACAGAAAGACGCTCAGAAAGAGCACCGAGAGCCCAACGAGCACGAGTCGAACCGCCGGTGATTCGGCCGTTGCGGGTGCAAAACTTCGCGCCGGCGCCGCCGTCGCACTAACCACCGGCCAACGCCTCCCTACGGCCGCTCCAACGCTGCAATGCGTTAATCGCGAGCAGCATCACGAACGAGAGCAGCAACATGACGACGGCAATGGCCGTAGCTCCGCCGTAGTCGTATTCCTCGAGCTTCGTCACGATCAGCAGCGGTGCGATCTCAGTGCGCATCGGCATATTGCCGGCGATGAAGATCACGGAGCCGTATTCTCCGACGCCGCGCGAAAATGCCAAGGCGAAACCGGTCAACGCCGCGGGAAAGATCGCGGGGTAAATCACGCGTGCAAAGGTCTGCCAACGGCTCGCACCGAGGCTCGCAGCGGCCTCTTCGAGCTCTTTGTCGAGATCTTCGAGAACCGGCTGCACCGTTCGAACCACGAACGGCAAACCGATGAACGTCAATGCAACGATTACGCCAAGTCGGGTAAATGCGACGTGGACGCCGATTGAGCTGAGCGGATGCCCGAACCAGCCCGTCGTGGCATAGAGCGTCGTCAACGCGATGCCCGCGACCGCCGTCGGCAAGGCAAAGGGTAAGTCCACGATGGAATCGATGAGGCGCTTGCCGGTGAATTGGTAGCGTACTAAAACCCACGCCACCATCGTTCCGAGAACGAAGTTCAGGAACGCGCCGATCAGCGACGCGCCGAAGCTCAATTCGTACGAGGCAAGCGCGCGCGGCGTCGTCACCACGTGCCAAAAGTGCTGCCATCCGATCTTCGACGTTTGAACGAACGTCGCCGAAAGCGGCAGCAGCACGATCAGCGATAAGTAGAAGATCGTGAATCCGAGCGTCAACCCGAATCCCGGAATGATGCTCCGCTTGCGAAACTGCCAGGAGACCCGCGTCATGAGCTATTGATTCGGCTGATAGATCTGATCGAAGACGCCGCCATCGGCAAAGAACTGCGCCTGCGCCTTACGCCAACCGCCGAACATATCGATGTCGACCATTTTGATTGATGGAAACTGCGATGCATAGCGGTGCGCAACCGATGAAAGCCGCGGGCGGAAGTAATGCCGGGCAATAATCGCCTGCCCTTGTGGCGAGAAGAGATATTGCAGATACGCCTGCGCGACGTCGCGGGTGCCTTTCTTTGCGACGACCGCATCGACGACCGCGACCGGCGGCTCGGCCAAGATGCTGAGCGACGGACGAATGATCTGGAAGCGCCCCGGTCCGAGCTTGTTGACGGCGAGTAGCGCGTCGTTTTCCCATGCGATTTCGACGTCGCCTACTCCGCGTTCGACGAAGGTCGTCGTGGAGCCCCGCGCACCGGAATCAAGCACCGGCACGTTCTTGTAGAGCTTGGTTACAAACTCTCGCGCGCTGGCCGCGTTGCCGCCCTTACGGCTCAACGCGTAGGCCCACGCCGCGAGAAAGTTCCAGCGTGCGCCGCCGGACGTTTTGGGATTCGGAGTGATAACGGCGACGCCGGGTTTAATTAGATCGTCCCAATCGTGAATGGCTTTCGGGTTGCCCGCGCGCACCAGGAAGACGATCGTGGACGTATACGGCGTGCTCTTATACGGCAGCCGCGTCTGCCAGTTCTCCGGCAAAAGCTTCGCCTTATCGGCGATTGCATC
>JAMXLK010000005.1 GCA_024281075.1 Vulcanimicrobiia bacterium | reverse complement strand
CGCACGATTTCTATAGCAGAGCCTATATCCGTAACGCGATCACGGGGATCGGCGTCGGCGGCCCGATTTACAGCGACGTGCTGCGCACGACCGTCGCGCTTTTCGGCTCGACGATTGCCGGCGTGGTAACGCGCGCGTCGCTCGATAAGGGAGGCGTCTTTGCGCTCGGGCCACAGGATGCAAGCATCGGTTTTGGGTTGCTGCGGCGTTTCAACATCGTTTACGATTATCCCGACAGAATGCTCGTCACGTGGCCGAGCCGATTCTTTAGCGAGCCCGACGTGTTCCGGCCGCTGGCGAATCCGCCGAACGCTACCGGAGCGCCGCCAGGCGGCCGCCGTCGACCAACAACGTCGCGCCGTTAACGAAGCGCGCGTCGTCTGACGCGAGGAAGCAAATCGCGGCCGCGAGATCTTCGGGTTTTCCGATCGGCCCGCTCAACTTTTCCACGCCGCTCTTGACGTTTGGATTGTTCCAGAGCATCGGCGTGTCGACCGAGCCCGGCGCGACGGCATTCACGCGGATGCCGCGCGATTGCATTTCGATCGCGAAGCCGCGCGTGAACGCTTCGATTCCGCCTTTTGACGAGGCGTAGGGAACGACGTTGGGTGTCGTTGCGAACGCGTGCACCGAGCTTACGTTGACGATCGCCGAACCGGTGGGCATGTGCGGCGTGCCATATTTTGCGAAGAAGAAGACCGATCCGAGATTGACCGAGAGCACCTTGAAGAAATCGGCTTCGGCAATATCGACGATCGGCGTAAACGTCATCATTGCGGCGTCGTTGACGATCGCGTGGATGGCGGCGCCGTGCTCGAGCGCCTTCTGCACGACCGACTGCACCGCTGCCGAGCTTCCGACGTCGGCCTGCGCGGCGACCGCCGTTCCTCCGGCGCCCGTGATAGAATCGACCGTCGCCTGCGCCGATGCCAAGTCGAGATCGGCAACCACGACGTAGCCGCCTTCCGCCGCCATCTGGAGGCACGTCGCCCGGCCGATGCCCGAGCCGCCGCCGGTCACGATGCACGTTTTGCCTGAAAATCGCATTGCGCGTCCTTCGACTTCGGCGCTACGCGCCTCCGCTCAGGATGACACATAGGGAGCGCCTCCGCTCAGGATGACACGTAGGAGCGTGCGTTTCCGTACGCGGGGCTCGCTACGATGGGCGCAAGACTACTGGTTCTTCAAAGGAGATCTTGGAATGCGTTTCTTCAGCATGCCCCTCGTCGCGCTCGCGGTCGCGCTGGCCATCACCGGCTGCGGCGGCGGCAAGTCGTCATCGTCGGATTCCGGCAGCGATCGCGCTGCGGCGTCCACGTCGGATTCGTCCAGCACCACGTCCGGCTCGGCCAGCAAGGCCGTCAGCGAGATTCCCGAGTATCCCGGCGCAACGACGCAGGCCGCGGGCAGCGGGTCCAACATGGGCACCGACGCGGCCGGCAAGGTGATGTCCACCGACGACTCGTTCGACAAAGTCTATGGCTGGTATCAGCAGAAGCTGCCGTCGGGCTCGGAGCGGTCGCACGTTACCTCACCGATGCAGAGCGCCGTCTTCACGATCGGCGAAACATCGTCGGGACAGAGTTCGGTGACGTTAACCGCTCAGGGCGGCAAGACGATGATTACCATCGCCCACGTGAAAATGTAGCCGCTTCGCATGGCGATGCCGCGAGCCTATTTAAAGCTCGCGGCATCATCGAACCAAAAGCCGTGCGAAGATGTACTACTTCTTGACCAACGGTGACGACGCAATGCCAAGCGGGTCGCTCGCACCGCTCAGCGTCGAGAACGGCGATGTTTGACCTTTCTTGTAGCCGACCACGTTGTCGAACTGATTCGATTGGAAGTAGGCGCCTTTCGCGGTGAAACCGCCCAGCGTGGGGCCGTAGCGCTCGATGCCGGTGGTGATCGTTTTTGACGGGCTGGTCGAGCCGTAGTTGTAGATGTTGACGTCCGACGTCGAGAAGTTCGAAACGTAAATGACGTCCTTTTTGCCGAACGAGACGCCGATGGGACCGGCCAGACTCGTGAGCCCCGAGTTGACGACGCCCGAAGATCCGGCTGGGATCTCAAAAACGCCGTTGCTCGAATCGCACGCGACCCAAACGTTATCGGCTGCATCTATGCCGATGCCGACGGCTTGTCCGTAGGCGTTGAAGTTAATGCTTTCGTACGGGCTCGTCGATCCCGCAGCGTACGCGGTAACGTCGTTCGTGCCGAGATTGCTGACGAAGACGTTCCCTTTCGAGTCGACGCCGACTCCGTACGGCGAGCTGATCCCGCTTGAAATCGTTAGACTTGGAGTGCTGCTGCCGGGCGCGTAGACCGTCACGGTGTTGGAGGCCTCGTTGGCGACGTAGACGTTGCCTTTTTTGTCGACCGCGACGCCGGAGGGCGTACTCACGCCGTTGGTTATCGAACCGATCGGCGATCCGTTGGCGACTTTCGGATCGTAAATCAGCACGCCGCTCGAGCCGTCCGCAACGAATAAGAGTTCTTTCTTTTTGGGCGCCGGCCACCCCGCCGGTGCGTTCGGCTTGTGCGGCACGGCCGGAACCAACCGCGGGCCGGCGACCATCGGGCCGGGCAGCAGGCGCATTCCGTGTGGAACGCTTTGCGGCGGCACGACGGTTGATTGCTGACCCGGTGCCCCTGAGTTGGCCGAGCAGCCAGCCGCCAAGGAAATCATACCCGCGGCGATGAGGATGCGACGTATGGATGTCTGCAACATGAACCATCTCCTGTAGCGAGTAGTAAAAAAGTGGGAGGCGGTCTTTCGACCGTACTCGCTACGGCTCCCTGAGAACGTCTCAGGGAGTTCGGGACGTCGCGACGTGCGCTAGAAGGCGGCCGCGCGGAGCGCCGGGACGAGCGGCGCTTGGAAGTAGCCGGAAAGGACGTTGACCGGCTGGTAACCGCCGACGGCGTATTCGAGCAGCGAGGGTACGTCGAATCCATCGGCACCTTGCGCAGCGTAAAGTTTGCCGCCACGCGTCGTAACGTAATCGTCAAATATTTCGCTGGACGGCAGCGTGATCTCGCGCGTCGGCGTTGTCTGGCCCGGCGCGTAAACGGATATGCCGAAATTTGCGTCGGAGACGTAAAGATTTCCAAGCTTGTCGCTGCTGAGCTCGGTCGTATTTCCGAGCCCGCTCAGCCCCAAGTCCTGCGCGGTCGTGCTTCCCTTTTTGAATTCGTAAACGTGCGACGGCGCACTGTCGAGAAACAGGGTGTGAACGTACAGATTGCCGTGGTTATCGAGCGTCATTTGCCCCGCGACCGGCTCGCTTTTGCCGGTGATCGAGAGCGTTTGCGAGGGCGACGTTTGCCCGGCCGGATACTCGAGGATCTCGACCGACACGTCGTTGATCTGATCGACGTAGACGGTTCCCTTGTGGTCGACGACGACGAAGCTGGGCTCGCCGATGCCGTTCGTAATCGTGAGGAACGGCTTGGTCGCGCCGGGTTTGAATTCTTCGACGCTTCCAAACGACCCATTCGTCGCAAATAGGGCGACGTACAGGAT
>JAMXLK010000004.1 GCA_024281075.1 Vulcanimicrobiia bacterium | reverse complement strand
AGCTTCGCGGAGGAACGCGACAACGGCTGAGAGGCGTTCGTCGCATTAAAATAAAGCGTTCCGCGCTTTAAATTCAATGCGCTGCTTTGACCGTCTTGGACGAGTGCGGCCGCCGTCGGGAAGCAGACTAAAACCTGCCCTTGATACGAGCAGGCGGCGCGCGTTATCACGATCGTTCCATCGCCGTCGTCGGACGTTAAGAACAAAGATCCTGAAAACACTCTGATTTCAACGTCTTTGTACGTGCTGACTTTCCCAGTACCTTGGTGGATGTTGATCGTGCCGATCGCGCTAGCCGTCGCCGGAACAAAAACGCAACAGGCAGCTGCAACCAGAGCAGCTGCGATTCTCGATGAAGCGGTCATAAGCGGTGACCTCCAGGAAATCGTGGTTGCCGATGGCGCAGTGCCATCGCTATTGCAGCCTTCAGCCTAGACTAGCCGCTCGGATGCTGCAACCACGCAATAAGGGGCCCTTCGCAAGTGGAGGCTGGGCGCTCGCCGTCGACGCTTAACCGATGCGGGTCAGCGGTTTTTCAAAGGCTCCGTTGCCGCCGAAGCGTTCCAGGTGTTCGAATTTCTGCGCGGTCTCTTCGTTTGCCGGGGTCATCAACCGAACGAATAAGTCGGCTTTCAGCGAGGTGCCGAAATCGACCGCGTACATATCGAGCCGGCCGACGACCGCGTGGTGCCTGACGGCGATATCGCCCAGCATTAACTCGCTGGCAATGACTCTGGCGTTCCACGCGGCTTCGAAGAGCGGCTGGTCTTTGACTCGTTCGTATACCTCATGGAGCAGCGGGCTTGGCGACGGCGATGAATAGTTCAGTCGAAACATCCCGATGGCGCGATAGATGAGCTCCTCGCGGTCGGGTCCCAAAAATTCAATGAATTCGGGATCGAAGAAGGCACGCACTATTCCGTTGCGCTCTATTAGGGAGTCGATGCGCGAGAAACCGTACATCGCATCTGCCAGCGGGTTCCAAAATAACGGCGTCAGTATTCGATCTCCGATCGTCGCCGCGATTCCACGCATGTTGCTCAATAGCCCGACGAGTGGATCTGGCACGGCAAGCGTGGCTTCCTGAGCGTTGATAACGGGATGGCGCAGACCGGCAAGCTCGAGCATGTAGTCGAGTTCGGAATTCGACAGTCGGAGCGCCGAAGCGATTCCAGTAAGGGTCGCCGCCGACGGTTGAACTTGATCGCCTGCCTCGAGCCGCGCGTACCACTTCACCCCGATATCGGCTAAAAACGCTACTTCTTCGCGCCGCAACCCAGGCGTTCGCCGCCCGCGCTGCGAGGAGATGCCGACTTGTTCGGGGGCGAGCGATTCGCGCCGTTCGCGCAAAAAGTGGCCAAGGGCCTCTCGGCGAGTTTCGGCGACCGCATGGTCTGTCACGATGCCGGACCTCCCTGTTAGCTCAACTTTGCGGCGCGAGCAAGCGAGCTTTTCTAATCTTACAATAATGAAGCAGAAATGGGAATAGGGAAAACGAGATGGGGCTCGGTCGCCTTACCTGAGCAGCAACCCATCAGGGGGTCTCTAGCGAGTAGACCCTGTTCGAGGGTTCCTCCCGGCAGGCAAAGGGCGCATTCTAATACGGCGTCGTGAACATCACGCAACTGCCGGTATGGGACGCAACCGCAATCGAAATCGCACTCGACCTTGCGGCACCGCGGTATGCACAAAGGCCGGGCCTTGACTTTTCGGGCCCTGGTGAGCCGCGCGTTTGTCTCGTGGCGGGCTTCGCGCTGAACTCGCAACTCCAACGTATCGTTGCTGCCGTGGATCGCACCATTCCGGTGCGCCTGCCATCGGCGTTACGAATTTCGACGGCGCCGGGACGCTCGTCGGGCCGTCCGGCCGGTGCTTCGATTCAGCCGGTACTGCCGATGCTGCGACTGCAATCGCGATTGATACGTTCGGTCGAGCCGGGCCTAACAAACGATGACTTTCAAATTTCAATCGGCGGAAACCGTGATATGGATGATGCGACGCTGCGTTTCATTCGCGATTTCATCGTGTCGAAATCGCTGCCCTCATTCGAGCCGCTCAATGCCATTGCGGGTGCGAATACGCTGCGGTTGCCCGTCACGGGCGTAACGATTTATCGGTTAGGACGCCGCGGCGCGCCGCAATCGATCGTCGAGCATTGGACCTATAAATCGGACGGGAGCAGCAGCGTCCACCTGGTAAGGGGACCATAGCAAATGGTTGTAGCTGCTTAACCAAGCGGATACGCTGATTTCCTATTACGCTGCTCAATAGGGAAGTAACGTGCGGATGACGCGAAGATTATCGACGTTAATCACACTAACGTCCGCGTGCGGCGTCTTTGTCGCTTACACGCTGTTCACACCAATCGATGCGACGGCGAAGTGCATCTCCGCTACGCCGTCAACGCCGGCGCCCTCTGCGGGATTAGCCGCTACGCCGGCACCGGAGACGCCGCTGTACCCAATGGCGGACGATGTTTACACCATCGACCACGATGCCACGTTGTTCTACTATTTTCAGGGCAACCGCGACGGGACCGCCAAGGTAAAGAAGGAGGTTCGTTACGACCGCAACCTCTGGAATACGTGCGCGCAACTCCAGATTCGGATTCCGTTCATAACGAAATATCCTACCGCTCCGGTCGAGCCGTACTCGCCAAATGCGAATCCGTATTCCGGATTCGGCAACCTCGAGCTGCGTTACATCTACGCCGTCACCGATAAGACGTTCGATCATTCGCTGGTCGCCGGCGTGGCATTGCCCACGCAATCGAACGGCGTTGAGAGCATCGACACGCAACTAAAATTCTTTTACAACGTCAAGTGGAAATGGAACGGCGGCGCCATTGCCTCGACGAACGAATACGATCAAACGATTATTCGGCCACCCGGTGCCAGCGAGACGAGCCTGTACGAACAGGAGCTCACGCTGCCCTATTGGTCGTTCGTTGACGATCCCAACTGGAAAGGGCTTAAACTTTCTGCGACCTACACCGGCAAGGTCTATTTCAACGACGGTTCCATCTACAAGTCAGCCGTCGGCGTAATGCTTAACGGCAGCTTGAATGATGTTGCGCTGAGTTTTCGCGATACTTGGGGCATCGGCGCAAACGGTCTTTGGAAATACAAGGTGGAGGCCAATGCCTCCGCACGGTTCTGACGCGGCACCGCCGTCGCCAATTCTCGCTTAAGAGGTCCCCCTACATAAGGAGTAAGCGCCATGACCACTCGCGTTACCGAATCCGATCCGCTCGAGCGTTTTCGCAAATACGAATCCTTGAGCCCGTTCGAGCTGAAAGACGATCTTATAAAAATTGCAAAAGATCCGGAGAGCGTTCACGTTTTTCTCGACGCGGGGCGCGGCAATCCGAACTGGATTGCCACGACGCCGCGCGAGGCGTACTTTCTCTTCGGGAGTTTCGGCATCGAGGAGTCGAAGCGCACGTGGGACGAGCCGGATCTCGGCGGAATGCCCCAGCGTGACGGCCGGGGCATGGGCGGCCGTTTCGACGCCTTTATCAAGCGCAACGCGGGTCAGCCCGGAGCTGCTCTCCTCAAAAAAATGATCGATTACGGCGTCGAGAAACTGGGTTTCGACAAGGACGCTTGGGTCTTCGAGCTCACGGACGCGATCATTGGGGACATGTATCCGGTGCCGATGCGTATGGGACGGCACATGGAGCAAGTGGCGCGCGCCTATCTGGTGCGAGAGATGTGCGGGGATTCTGCGCCCCCGGGAACCTACGATATTTTTGCAGTCGAGGGCGGCACCGCCGCGATGTGCTACATCTTCGACTCGCTCATGGTGAACGGGCTACTGAAGCGCGGCGACCGGATCGCGCTGGCCGTGCCGACGTTTACGCCGTATCTCGAGATCGCTCACCTCGATAAGTACGCGTTCGAGACGGTGGAAATCGACGCGAGCGGGGTTTACGACTCGGGCGCGCACTCGTGGCAGTATCCCGATACCGAGATCGACAAACTGCTCGACCCGACGATCAAGGCCTTCTTCGTCGTTAACCCGAGCAACCCGCCGTCATATGCAATCCATCGCTCGACGCTGCAGCGTATCGCGAAGATCGTTGATGAGAAGCGCAACGATCTCATCATTATCACTGACGACGTGTACGGCACGTTCGTCGACGGTTTCGAGTCGCTGATGAAGTACGCGCCCCGCAATACGATCACCGTCTACTCGTATTCGAAGTATTTCGGCTGCACGGGCTGGCGGTTGGGCGTCATCGCGATCCACCAAGACAACGTCTTTGAGGGAATGATCGCCGCGCTGCCCGAGGCCGAAAGGGCTCGGCTGCGCAAGCGATACAGCCCGCTCACGCTGACACCCGACACGATCAAATTCATCGATCGCCTCGTTGCCGATAGCCGGCAAGTCGCGCTCAATCACACGGCCGGACTCTCGATGCCGCAGCAGGTGATGATGACGTTCTTCTCGCTCTTCGCGCTGACCGATACGAAGAACGCCTATCGCGATCTGACGCGGCGCATCTGCCAAAACCGCTTGGAACTACTGTGGAAGGGGCTCGGCATACCGCTGGTCGCCGATTCGAACCGCGCCGGCTATTATTCGACGCTCGACCTCATGAAGTGGGCCGAGATCACGTATGGAGCCGACTTCATGAAGTTTCTCGTGAAGAACTATCATCCGCTGCAGATCGTCTTCGCGCTGGCGACGTTCCACTCGATCGTGCTGCTCAACGGCAGCGGCTTCGGTGCGCCGGACTGGTCCGTGCGCGTTTCGCTGGCAAACTTGCCCGACTCCGCATACGAAGAGATTGGCGGCGATCTCGTCAACGTCGCCGAGTCGGCGGTGACGCGGTGGAAGAGCCAAGGATGAAGGCGCGCACGGCTGCCTTGGTTTTGGCAGCCTTCGTCGCACCGGTTGGCTGCGGCCACGGAAACGAGGCGAACGAAGCGAACGTTCAGGCGCCCCCGCCCAGCGTCGTCGTGCAAACCGTTCGCCGGCAGACGGTACCGATTTCGGAGGACTTCGAGGGGACCTTCGGAGCGATCGAGAGCGTTCAAGTCCGTGCGCGCGTTGAAGGGACGCTCGAGAGCGCGCCTTTCAAAGAGGGCGACCTCGTACGTAAGGGCGACCTGATCTTTCGCATTCAGGACAATGAGTACGTTGCAGCGTTGCGCTCCGCGCAGGCGGCGCTCGCGCAGGCGCACGGCAATACCGTCGCGCGTCAAGCGGCCTTGACGCGAGCGAATCTCACCGTCGCGCGAAACCGACCGTTGGCTGCGGATAAAGCGATTCCTCAAAAAGACCTCGACAACGCGATTCAGAACGCCGAAATCGCAAAGGGCGACGTGCTCGTCGCGCGGGCACAGATCGCTTCGGCGCAAGCGGCCATCGAGAACGCGCAGATTAACGTCGGGTATACGACCGTCTACGCTCCGGTGACGGGGTTGATCGGCTTCCTCAACTACGACGTCGGCAACGTCGTCGGCGGCCCCGGAAACGACGTGCTCGATACGATCACCGCGATCGACCCGATCAAGGTAACCTTTGCGCTCGACGAGCCGACGTATCTAGCCCTGTCGCGCAATCGCACCGATCCAAACGTTGCGGCACTGCGCGATCAAGATTTGCAAATCATCTTGGCAAACGACAAGGTCTATGCGTATCCCGGCAGGATCTACGCGTTCAGCCCGACCGTCGACCCCAAGACGGGCACGATCACGGTCGAAGCACACGTACCCAATCCTGACGGCCTGCTTCGCCCCGGTGGCTTCGCACGCGTTCGGGTCGTCATCGAAAATCGTCCCGACGCAGTGCTGGTGCCGCAGACCGCGGTTACAAAGTCGCAGGGCGTCGATACGGTGTACGTCGTCGATTCGAAGAATGAAGTCGTGCTTCGTTCGGTCACGCTCGGGCCACAGTACAAGCAATACTTCGTCGTCCAATCCGGCCTCAATGCCGGCGACCGCGTCATCGTCGAAGGAACGCAGAAGGTTCAGCCCGGCGTGAAAGTTGCGGTGAAGAGCGGCTAGGCGTGGCACACTTCTTTATCACACGTCCGATCTTCGCGATGGTGCTCTCCATCGTGATCCTCATTCTGGGGGGCGTCGCAATTCTGACGCTGCCGGTCGCGCAGTTTCCTCCTATTTCCCCGCCGCTGATTCAAGTTCAGACCACCTATATCGGCGCCAGCGCGGCCGTCGTCGAGCAGTCGGTCGCGTCGGAAATCGAAAACGAAGTCGTCGGCGTCGACAATCTGATCTACATGCAGTCGACGAGCTCTTCCAGCGGTCAATACACGCTCAATTGCACGTTCAAAGTCGGCGCCGACATTCAGAAGGCGCTCATCGACGTTCAGAATCGCGTGGCCCAGGCCACCGGAAGCCTACCGGAAGCCGTCAATCGCTTCGGCATAACCGTTCAAAAGAAGTCGCCGCAGATTCTCATGGTAGTCGCGCTCTACTCCAAGACGAATTCATACGATCGCCTCTTTTTGAGCAACTACACGACGCTCAATCTCATCAACCCGTTGCTCTCAGTGCCCGGAATCGGCGGACAGAGTACGATCGGCGAGCAGAAGTATGCGATGCGGGCGTGGGTGCGGCCCGATCAGTTGGCAAAGCTCGGCCTGCAGGCGAGCGATCTGGCGGATTCCGTCAGCAAACAGAACGTGTTGATTCCGACGGGCGCGGTCGGTGCGCTGCCGGCGCCCAAGAACAATCAATTCCAGCTTTCGGTTAACGCTCAAGGCCGGCTCGTCGATCCCAAACAGTTCGGCGATATCGTCGTTCGCTCCAATCCCAACGGCTCGATGCTGCGGCTGCGAGACGTCTCGCGTTTGGAGCTGGGCGCTCAACTCTATCAAACGCTCGGCGCGCTCAACGGGCGCCCGGCGACGCTCGTCATTCTTTACCAAACGCCCGACGCAAATGCGCTTACGACTGCCAAAGCCGTCCGGAAACGGATGGACGAGCTCGCGAAAGCGTTCCCGCCCAGCCTCACGTACTCGATTGCGTACGATAGCACGCTCTTCGTGAAAGACTCGATTAAGGACGTCATCAAGACGCTCTTTGAAGCGATTCTGCTCGTCATCATCGTCGTCTTCATCTTCTTGGGCAGCTTCCGCTCGTCGTTCATTCCGATGCTCGCGGTCCCGGTTTCGCTCGTTGGAACCTTCATCGCATTTTTGCCGCTCGGATTCAGCGTCAACACGTTGACGCTCTTCGGTTTGGTGCTGGCGATCGGAATCGTCGTCGACGATGCAATTGTCGTTGTGGAGGGCGCGGAGCACCACATCGAGGGAGGGATGGAGCCGCTTGCGGCCACCGAGAGGGCGATGAAAGAGCTCACGGCGCCGATTTTGGGCATCTCGCTGGTGCTCACTTCGGTATTCTTGCCGTCGGCCTTCATCAGCGGCATCGTCGGGCAGCTGTATCGTCAGTTCGCGCTGACGATCACGATTTCGGTCAACCTCTCCGCAATCGTGGCGCTGACGCTCACGCCGGCCCTTTGTGGGCTCATCCTTCGGAAGCGCACGCGTTTGTGGGGGCCCTTCGGCTGGTTCATCGATAAATTCAACGCCGTCTTCGGCGCCGTTACGACCGGCTATATGGGTCTTTTGCGCTGGCTGATGCGCCGCGTGATCTTGGTCGTGGCTCTATTGGCGGTCTTCTACCTACTGGTCGGAATGCTCGGCATGAAGCTGCCGGGTGGTTTCGTGCCCGACGAAGATCAAGGCGTCGTCTATGCGCTCGTCCAGCTTCCGTACGGCTCTTCTTTGGACCGCAACGCCGCGCTGATCGGCAAGATGGAAAATGACCTCAAATCCATCCACGGCGTCGCGGACGTCATCTCACTTGCCGGCTACAATTTGCTGACGTACGTTCAGACTCCCGACACGTCAAGCTTCATCATCGTCCTCAAAGACTGGGCCGAACGCAATAGCGAGCACATCTCGCTGCGCGACATCGTCGCGGACGTCGACAAGAAGATGGACGCCTATCCGCAGGCGGCGTCGTTTCCGTTCGTGCCCCCGACGATCCCCGGGCTTGGCAACGCATCCGGCTTTGCTTTTGAGCTTCAAGATACGGGCGGTCACACGGTCGCCGAGCTGGCCGCGGTTGCCGATAAAGTCGTGGCCGCGGCGCGTAAGCGGCCAGAGCTGACCGCGATCAACAATACGATGCGGACCTCCATTCCGCTGCTGCAACTCGACGTCGACCGGGACCGCGCAGCGACGCGCGGCGTGGCCGTCAGCGACGTTTTCAAGCAGCTGCAGGCGATGCTCGGCGGGTTGGTCGTCGACGAATTTACGTATTTCAATCGCACCTGGGACGTGATGATTCAGGCGGAGCCGGAGTTCCGCGCAAACCAGGGCAGCCTGGGGTCGATATACGTTCGCAACGACACGGGACAGATGGTTCCGCTGCGGTCCGTGACGACGGTTCGCCGCGATCTGGGTACGGACTTCATTCAGCGGTTCAACACCAACCGCGAAATTCAAATCTTCGGCTCGAACGCGCCGGGATTCAGCACCGGTCAAGCGATTGCGGCGATGTCCGAAGTGGCGGCAAAGACGATTCCTCCCGGCTTTACGTACGGCTGGTCCGGAACCGCGTATCAAGAAGTAACGGTCGGCAACACGCAAAATATTATCTTTGCGTTCTCCGTGCTGCTCGTGTTCTTGTCGCTTGCGGCGCAATACGAGAGCTGGATCATGCCGCTGGCGGTTTTACTGGCGGTGCCGACGGGCGTCTTCGGCGCCTTCCTCTCCGTCCTGCTGTGGCGCCTCGACAATAACGTCTACGTTCAAATCGGCATCATTCTCGTGATCGGGCTTGCAGCGAAGAATGCCGTGCTCATCGTGGAGTTCGCTCGCGAACGGAGGGCGCACGGCGCGTCGATTAGCGAGGCCGCTACCGATGCGGCGCGGCTGCGCTTCCGTCCAATTCTCATGACGTCGTTCGCTTTCATCATCGGCGTCATACCGCTGATGTTGGCGCATGGTGCGGGCGCCGCGTCGCGGCAGGCACTCGGCTCGACGGTCTTTGCCGGCATGCTCGCGGCGACGTGCCTCGGAATCTTCTTCACGCCCTCGCTCTACGAGTTGTGCCAGCGGTTTATCGAGCGCGGCAAGAAGCCCAGCAAACACGAAGTGGCGCCGGAGCTTGCCGCACCGCAACCGAGTGAGGGACCCGCGTGAAGTTCGTCCTCGCACTGGTCGCGCTCGTTCAGCTGATCGCCTCGTGCGTCCCCAACACGCCATCGGCACCGCCCGACGCGCAACTGCCCGGCGTCTACCGCGGCGACGCGTCGACGGCGGCATCGCTCGGGAACGTGCCATGGCGCACGCTGTATGACGACCCGGTGCTGCAAGCTTTAATTCAGAAGGCGCTCGAGCGCAACTTCAACGTCGAAATCGCGTACGCGAACATCTTGCAAGCCGAAGCCAATCTTGGAATTACGGCTGCGAATCAATCGGTCTTCGTCAACGGCGTCGTTCAAGCGCCCTACGATGTGACGACCGGCACGAAAGCACCGGGCACGCCCAGTTCGCAGTTCCTGCCGCTCGCGGGGGTCACGGCAAACTATCAAGTCGATCTCTTCGGCAAGCTCGCCTCGGCGACGGGATCCGCGCGTAATCAACTGCTCTCAACGCAGGCCGCGTTTGAAACGGTCCTGGCGACGGTCGTCGCGGACGTTGCGACGGCATACTTTCAACTGCGCGAGCTCGATCAAGTTCTCGCCTTTACGCAGAGTGCGGTTACCGCGCGCGAAAAAAACGTCCGCCTGATGACGCTGCGGGTGCAAGGCGGTGAGTCCTCGATGCAGGATCAGCGGCAGGCCGAACAATCGCTCTACGAAGTCTCGCAAAACATTCCGGCTCTGAGACAGAGCATCGCTCAGACCGAGAACGCGCTGGCGGTGCTGACCGGCGATTACCCGCACGATATCGCGCGCGGCTTGCCGCTCGAGCAGCAAATCAAGATGCCGGCCCTTCCGCAGACGGGCGTCGCAAGCGAGTTGCTCCAGCGCCGGCCCGACATTCGGCAGGCGGAATACGCCATCGCCGCGGCGGCCGGCAACGTCGACGTGGCTCGTAAGCTGCTCTATCCATCGATAACGCTGGGCGCTTCGGCTGCCGTCGGCGGTCAAATAATTAATGGCGAGACGATAAAAGCTCCGATTCCCATTTTGACGCCGATCAACGGCGCTTTTTACGGCCCGCTCGGACTCTTTTCGATCGTCGCGCAACTTTTGCAGCCGATCTTCAACGGCGGACAAATTCGGTCGCAAATCCATTTGGCCGAGGCTCAAAAGCAGCAAATCGCGGTTTCGTATCTTCAAACCGTTCATCGCGCCTTCGAGGAAGTCTCCGACGACATCACTTCGTACAACGAATCGAGACTTCGAACGACGCAGCTCGAGTTATACGAGCGTGCCTCGCTCGACTCGGTACGCTTGGCCATGGAACGCTATGAAAACGGCTACACGTCGTATCTCGAGGTGCTCGATGCGCAGACGCGCGAGTACCAAGCCCAAACCGACGTAGCTCAAGGCCACCTCAACGAACGGCTCGCGCTCGTTCAGCTCTATCTCGCCCTCGGCGGCGGCTGGCAAACGCAATAATCGCGCTCATAAAACGAGAGAGGTTTATATGTGGTTCGTAGCAACGCTCAAGCAATATCCTGAGATCGCGTTATTTTTATCGCTGGGAATCGGCTATTGGGTTGGCGGCAAGAGCTTTAAGGGCTTCAGTCTCGGCTCCGTTACGGCAACGCTGCTCGCCGCAATCGCGATCGGCCAGCTCGGCATAACGGTCTCAAGCGACCTGAAGGCGACGTTCTTTCTGATGTTTCTCTTCGCAATCGGTTACGGCGTCGGGCCTCAATTCGTTCGCGGGATTACCAAAGACGGCGTGCCCCAGGCGATTTATGCGGTGATCGTCTGTCTCTTTTGCTTGGGTGCGGGCGTTTTGGTCGCAAAGATGGCCCACTACGATGCCGGCGCGGCGGCCGGCCTCTACGCGGGATCCCAAACGATTTCGGCCTCGATGGGTCTAGCGACGGACGCCATCAACCGGCTCGGGCTTGCGCCGGCCGACGCGAAGTCGCTGCTCGATCTCATGCCGACGGCGTACGCCGTTACGTATATCTTCGGCACGGTCGGATCGGCGATCCTCATCGCGATGCTGGGGCCAATCCTGCTGCGAATCGATTTGAAGAAGGCCTGCAAAGAATACGAAGAAGCGCATGGCGGAAAGCGCGCGCTCGGCGGTGGCGGCGACGCTTGGCGCGCCTATGAGGTTCGAGCATTCGAGATCGCGCCGAACGCGCAAGTTGCCGGCATGACGGTGGGGCAAGTCGAGGCGTGGCTCCCGCAAGCGATTCACGCGACGGCACCCGCAGGCTCCGCCGTAGCGACCGTCGAGCCCAGTACCGGCGGACCGATGCCTCAAAACAATCTGTACGTCTTGGCGTTGCGGCGCGGCGGAGCCGTGCAGCAGGCAACCGTCGATCTCGTCATACAGAGCGGCGACGTGGTCTCCATCGTCGGCGCGCGCCAAGAAGTCGTCGCGCTCGTCGGCAACGCCAGCAGAGAGGTCGACGATCCGGAGCTGCTTTCGGCGCCGATTGAAGGCATCGACGTTTACGTCAGCAACAAAGATGCCGACGGCAAAACGCTGGAAGAGTTGGGCAGACTTCCCGGCGCCCGCGGAATCTACGTTCGCTCCATCAAGCGCGGGTTGACCGAGACGCAGATACCCGTGCTTCCGGAGACAAAGCTCTATCGAGGCGACGTCCTGTCGTTGGTCGGGCGCACGCAAGACACGACCGCTGCCGGCAAGAGGCTCGGCGTTATCGATCGTCCCACGGACATTGCGGACGTTGCGTTCATCGGTCTCGCAATTACACTCGGCGCGCTCATCGGCGCAATCGTTATCAAGGTCGCCGGGATTCCGTTGACGCTCTCCACTGCGGGCGGCGCGCTCATCATGGGAATCATCTTCGGTTGGTACCGCGCAACGCGGCCGACCTTCGGCAGAATTCCGTCGGCGACGCTTTGGTTTATGAATTCGGTCGGTCTCAACATGTTCATTGCCGTTATCGGACTCACGGCGGGTCCAAAGTTTGTTTCAGGACTACAGAGTCTCGGTTTTGGACTCTTCCTTTGGGGCATCGTCGCAACGACCATACCGATTATCCTCGGTATGTTTCTTGCAAAATACGTCTTCCGCTTCCACGACGCCATTACGCTGGGTGCCATATCGGGAGCGAGAACGACGACTGCGTCGCTCGGAATGGTCTGCGACGCCGCCGGAAGTCAAGTTCCCGGTTTGGGTTATACGGTGACGTACGCAGTGGGAAACACGCTACTAACGATTTGGGGCATGTTCATCGTCATGCTGGTGCACTGACGCCTTACTGAACGCTAAGATTGGAACGCGACATGATTACAATGGAGAAGACCAAAAACGGCCGGCGGGTAGACGCATTCTTCGCAACTCCCGGAGCGCGCGAAGATCGTTGGCGCGATCTCGTGGATGCCGGCAAGAAGTGGGCCGCCGGGACCGGAGATCGCGCGGCCTTCGAGTCGGCACTGAATGACGTAGCGGTGATCGAGGAGTTTCATGGCTATCCCGGGCCGGCGCTGATGGCAACGCTGCGCGATCGCGCGCAAAGCGATGACGCTGCGGGGGCGGCTATGCTCGCATGGCGCATTAACTCGGCTTTGCTCACGCGATCGTTCCGGCAACATGCCTCGGATTGGGATCCGCATTCCGATCTCTCGACGGTCCCCGACGTCATGCCCCCGACGCTGGGGCGCTCCGAGACCGCTGCGCCGTACTTCGAGTTGCTCATCGTCACGGGCGCGCCGACCGAACGATGGGGGTCGATTGCGGCAGAGTGGCGGCGCCTGCGTCGTCCGCAAGATCGATTCATTTACGAGCCGGTTATTGTCGGCAGTGCCGAGGATGCCGTTTGTGCGGTGATGTTGAACGCGGACCTCGCCGCGGTAGTGATTCACGATGGCTTTGGATACCACTCGCGCCACGATGCGGCGGTCCTGCGCAGCATCGTCGATTCCGTCGCGAAAGAAGAAATTTCCGATGGATCGGCGCTACGCTTGGCGCGCGTGATGCACGAAGCGCGTCCGGAGCTCGATCTCTACCTGCTTTCGGACCGGCGCGTCGAGGAGATCGCCGGCGATCCCGCAGCCGACATCGTCCGCCGCGTCTTTTACGCCGTTGAGGAATTGCTGGAGTTGCATCTTGCGGTACTCGAAGGCGTTGCGTCGCGCTATGAAACGCCGTTCTTCGATAATTTGAAGAAATACGCCGAACGCCCGATCAGCACGTTTCACGCGCTCCCGATCGCCCGCGGCGCATCGATCTTCAGGTCGGACTGGATTCGCGACATGGGCGAGTTTTACGGCCCGAACCTTTTCCTAGCCGAGAGCAGCGCGACCACGGGCGGTCTCGACAGCATGCTCGAGCCGACGGGTACCATTAAGCGCGCGCAGGAGCTGACGGCTCGTGCGTTCGGCGCCGATCGCGTCTTTTTCGTGACCAACGGGACATCCACGAGCAACAAGATGGTCGTTCAGGCGCTGCTGGCACCGGGCGACATCGCGATCGTAGACCGCAACTGCCACAAGTCCCATCACTACGGAATGGTGATGGCCGGCGCACAACCGCTCTACGTCGAGGCCTTTCCCCTGACCGAATACTCCATGTACGGCGCGGTGCCGCTGCGAACGATTAAACAAGCGCTGCTAGCGGCAAAGCGTGACGGACACCTCGACCGCGTTAAGATGATCGATCTGACCAACTGTACGTTTGACGGTCACATGTATAACACGCGCCGAGTCATGGAAGAGTGTCTGGCGATCAAACCGGATCTGATCTTCCTCTGGGACGAAGCGTGGTCCGGATTCGCCCGATGGTCGCCGTTCTTGCGGCCCCGCACCGGGATGGGTGCCGCAGCCGAAATCGAAAAGTGGCTGCGTGACCCGGCAAGCGTTGCCGCTTACGAGCGACAGCGTGCGGAGCTGGGAGACGATCCATCGGACGATAAGCTGCTCGATACGCGGCTACTGCCCGATCCTCGCAAAGTACGGCTGCGGGTCTATCAGACCAACTCGACCCACAAGTCAATGTCGGCGTTGCGGCAAGGGTCGATGATTCTCGTGAAGGACGTGGAGTATCCGGCGGTCGAGCAGCAGTTCAAAGAAGCGGTGTTTACACACGCTTCGACGAGCCCCAATCAGCAGCTGATCGCAAGCCTCGACGTCGCACGGCGCCAGATGGAACTCGAAGGCTTCGGTCTCGTAGCCAACGCGATCGAGATTTCCCTGGCGATTCGCCGCGAGGTGAATCGGCATCCGCTCATCTCCAAGTATTTTCACGTCGTCGGGGCAGATGGGATGATCCCAGCGGAGTATCGCAAGAGCGGCTTTACCGACTTCCTCGAGGCGGACTGGTCGACGGCGCTGCGGAGCATGCGGGAGGACGAGTTCTACCTCGATCCCACGCGGATGACGCTCGTTTGCGGAACGGCCGGTTACGACGGAACGCAGTTTAAAAACTTGCTAGCGAACAAGTACAACATTCAGCTCAACAAGACGTCGCGCAACAGCGTCTTGCTGCAGTCGAACATCAACAATACGCGCAGCGACGTGGGGCACTTGATTCGCGTTCTCGTTGAGATCTGCCGTGAGATCGAGGAACGGCTCGCGTCCGGCGGCAAGGGCGAACAAAACGCCTTTGCGGCCCGCGTGAAGAACTTGATGACCGACGTTCCCGACCTCCCGAATTTCAGCCACTTTCACGAAGCTTTTCGCCATGACGCGGGAGCCGGCACGAATGAAGGAAATATCCGGGGCGGCTTCTACGCCGCCTACGATGCAGAAGGGTGCGAGCATATTCCGCTGCACGATAAGGAGATCGATCGCCGTATGAAAGATGGTCCGCCGCTCGTCTCTGCGAATTTCGTCATCCCGTATCCGCCCGGGTTCCCCATCATGGTTCCCGGACAAGTAATCAAACCCGACACGATCGAATTCATGCGCAAATTGGACGTGAAGGAGATTCACGGCTACAACGCGGCGCAGGGGCTGAAGCTTATCAGCGCGGCCGCGTTATCGAAGCTCGGCAAATCCAATCACACACGAGAAAGGACAAAGGTCGCTCAATGAAACGTCTTAGTATCTCCGTCTTCTGCGGCACGGCCGTCGCCGTACTCTCGCTCGTTCCGGCCTTCGCAAGCCCGCCGAGCGTCACGGGAACCTGGAAAGTCGAACAAAGCGGTGCCAACGGCACGTCGGTGTCCACCATCACGCTCACGCAGTCCGGCACCGGCATCGTCGGTAGTAACGCCGCGAACGGTAATGGGTTTACCGGAACATTCGTCAACGACACGCAGATCAACGGAAAATGGCACGGGCCCGGCGGCGCCGGATGGCTCACGGTCTACGTTACGCCGAACGGTCATAGCTTTAACGGCACGTGGGGCTACAACGGCCGGTCGGCAAACGGCTCGTTTGTCGGCAACAAGGTTCTGCCGCCGTCGCCATTGTCGGCGGCCGGAACCTGGCACGTGACCGGAGCGGGCGGTTCAACCGCATTCCTCGGCAAGATGGTCTGCAAGCAGTCCGGTCCCTCGGTCGTATGTCTCTCGGGCGGCGTGACGCTCAACGGAAAGCAGACGCCCACCGATCCTCGCAAAGTCCGGGCTACGTTCAATATGGGCGGCACGGCCGGTGTCTTTTCGTTCTGGTTCAACGGCGATAACAATAGCTTCAACGGTGTATGGTGGAGGAACACCACCGGTACGGGCGACCCGGCCGGCCGCGTTGTCGGACAGCGCGCACTCGGCGGCTAAATTATCGCCAACTTCCTAGACCCGGTCTCGACGTGGGTCATCATGCTGGCCTCGTTCATCGCAATCTTTGCGTTGAGCGAGGCCGGCTTTCAACTCGGAAGCCGTAGGGAAGGCGCGGCCGATGGTAAGGACCCCTCGTGGTTGATCGAGGGAACCGCCTTTACGCTCCTGGCGCTGCTTCTGGGTTTCTCGTTTTCGATGGCGCTCGGGCGTTACGACGCGCGGCGCGGCACGTTTTTGCGTGAAGCCAACGCAATCGCGACGACCTTTCTTCGGGCGCAGCTGTTGGACGCAAAGAGCGCCGCAACGATTCGCGCCGACCTGCGGGCTTATATTGAAGAACGGCTCGATTTCGCCCGGGCCGACGCTGCACCGCAGCAGCGGGCTACGGCCGATCGCGACTCTGAAGTACTGCAGCGAAAGATGTGGGCGGTCGCAGTGCGCGCGGGCCGCCTGGACCCGCGGTCGACGATGGTTCCGCTTTTCATCACGACGCTCAACGATACGATCAACCTCAGCATCGAGGAGCGGGCGGTCCTGACGAACCACATTCCGGACGTCGTCATTATCTGGCTGCTGCTGGTCGCGCTGATTGCAGCCGTCATGATGGGTTACGGCTTTGGAAAAGAAGGTAGGCACGCGCCGATTTTTAAAGCGGTCTTTGCGGCGATGGTGGCTTTGATATTCGGTTTGATTCTCGACTTAGACCGCCCACAGCGCGGCCTCATCCGCGTGAACCTCGCTTCGATGCAGCGCGTGCAGCAGATCATCGATGCATCGCCCGAGCAGTCTCGGTAGAATGCGCCGATGCCGCTAAGTCAGCGCACCGCTTCGCGCTTTCAAGCGATTCTCATCGTCATCGCGATCGCCGCGCTCATTGCGCTCTTGCCGCATCGTTACGCCCTCCTGCCGAATTGGTTTGCATACTTGGGCGCTGGAGCAATGATCGCGTCGATGCTCGTCGGTGCGCTTCTGAAACAGACCGCGCTGTTGGGGCGAGTCGAGCGGATCGGTGAATTCGTTGCCGTTGGGATCGCGTTGACGCTGAACTCGCTCAACCTGTTGGTCGCCGCTTACAATTTGGTGGAGAATCCCGGGAAACTCGAACCCGTGCCGCTTTTTTATACATCCGTCGGGATATGGTCCGGCAACGTGCTCATCTTTACGCTGCTCTACTGGCTGATCGATGGGGGCGGCCCTGACGCTCGATTGAGCGGCAGGGTCAAATATCCCGATTTTGTCTTCCCCGCAATGGAGGACGACGAGCACGTTCCGCCGGGCTGGCAGCCCGGGATCGTCGACTATTTATTTTTAGGCTTTACCACGTCGACTGCGTTCAGCCCGACCGAAGCGATGCCGATCACGTCTCGTGCGAAGCTGCTGATGATCGTTCAAAGCGGCGTCTCATTGATCACCATCGCCATCGTCGCCGCCCGCACGATCAATATCTTAAAATAGCAGTTTGTCCGGGCCAGCGGGTTTTCGCGAGACCTGAGTGAAATTACCGCGCCCTCATGTCATCGTCGATGAAGGCGCTCGTGAAGCCGAAGTCCGCGCCGGGTTTTCTGTTGAGCGACGTACCGGTGCCCGATGTCGGTCCGGGCGACGTGCTGATCCGGGTTGAAAAGGCCGGCCTTTGCGGCACGGACCATCACATCTACGTATGGGACCGCTGGTCGCAGCAGCGCATCAAGCCGCCGATCGTCGTCGGACACGAGTTCATGGGAACGGTTGCCGCGGTTGGATCGGACGTGCGCTCCGTGCTCGTCGGCGAGCGCGTTTCAGCTGAGGGCCACATCGCCGATCTCACGTGTCTCCTATGCAGAACGGGTCAAGCCCACATTTGCGAACACGTGAAGATCATCGGCGTCGATCGCGACGGTGCGTTCGCGCAGTACGTCGTGATTCCGGACCATAACGTTTGGCGGCTCGATCCCGAGATACCGGACGTCAGCGCGGCAATTTTCGATCCGCTCGGTAACGCCGTGCACACGGTGATGGCTGCCGGCGTGAGCGTGAAGAGCGTGGTCGTCAGCGGTGTCGGATCGATCGGGCTAATGGCCATCGCGGTCGCGCGCGCTGCCGGTGCGACGGCGATCTATGCGATCGACGTCAATCCGGCGCGGCTGGAGTTGGCCCGAGCGCTGGGTGCAGATGCTGGTTTTCTCTCGAGCGATCGCAATCTCGTCGACGAGATCCGGCGGCTCACTTCCGGCAACGGCGCAGACGTTTTGCTCGAAATGTCCGGACACCCCGCAGCAATCGACCTCGGCTTGCAAGTACTTCGCAACGGCGCGACGGCGGCGCTGCTCGGCCTGCCGCCGGGCCCGGTTACGTTGGATCTGACCGATCGCATCATATTCAAAGGCATCACCATGCTCGGCATCAACGGGCGGCGCATGTTCGAGACGTGGTATCAAGCCGAGGCGTTGGTAAAGAGCGGGCGCGTCGACCCTCGCGCCGTAATCACGCACGTGCTGCCGTACACGGCGTTCGACGAAGCGTTCGCGCTCATGGAAAAAGGAGAAGCGGTCAAGA
>JAMXLK010000003.1 GCA_024281075.1 Vulcanimicrobiia bacterium | reverse complement strand
GCGCTTCTGACGGCTGGGCCGGAGGGCTCGATCACGGCCGCGAGCCTGCACGCCCAGATGGTCCCGGGCGTGGCCGGACAGGTCCAGGCGGCGCTGGTGGACTTTGAGGCGAGCCAGCTCGCCGAGGTCTCGCGCCTCCTTATAGTTGCATCGGGCTGGAGCGGCCCGCGGTTTCGCACTGCCGTCGTGCGGAAGCTGCTCGATCAGCGGCAGTGTGAACTGGCCGACGTCGTTCTAACGTTGGCCGAGGCGACCGGTGCGCGGGAAATACACCTGTTTGCGCGGTGGCGACCGGACGAGCCGACGATCGCGCGTCTTGCCCAAGCCGGCCTCCGCGTCGTGGCCTATCCGCTCGAGGCGATTGGTCAGGCCGCCTTGGTCTGCGGGCAGCGGCTGGAACGGTGGCGCCCGCCGGTACGTGCTGCGTGACCCTTCGACAGGCTCAGGGTGACACAGTGGGGCTCAGGGTGACACAGTTGGCTCTCAGGGTGGCAAAGGACGATGCAGCGTAGAAATGCAGAGTATGCCCAATGCCCGCGTTGCGGTCATCGACGACGACCGCATGGTACGGGAGATGTTAGAACTGGGACTCTCCCGCGAAGGCTACGAGGTCCGGACGGCAACCGACGGTCTAGCTGCGCTGGAGCTGGTCAAGGTCTTCGACCCCGAGCTGATCGTTCTCGACATCATGATGCCGAAGATCGACGGCGTGACGCTGCTCCCGCGTCTTCGCGAAATCACCCAGGCGCCGATTCTGATGCTCACGGCCAAGGGCGGTACCGAAGAAAAGGTCCGGTCGCTCAGTTCGGGGGCCGATGATTACCTTGTAAAGCCGTTCGTCTTCGAAGAGCTCATCGCCAGGTTGCAGGCCAAGCTGCGTCGCCCGCAACTGATCGAGGAGAACGTGCTGCGCTGGCGCGATATTTCGATCAATCCAGCGACGCGCGAAGCGTGGCGCGGCAAGGATCCGCTGGAGTTCACGCAACGCGAGTTCGATCTACTGGAAGTTTTTATGCGCGAGCCGCGCCGCGTCTTTAGCAAGGACCACTTGCTCGAGATCGTTTGGGGGCACGACTTTGAGGGCGGCCCGAATATCGTTGAGACCTACATATCGTACTTGCGTGGGAAAGTAGACCGTCCCGCCGAGCCGGGCTCGTTCATCCGAACGGTTCGCGGCGTCGGCTATGGGCTTTCGCAATAGCGACGATTCCATAACATGAAGCTCGCGGCGCGACTCTCCGCCCTCTACGCAGCGCTGCTCGGCGTCACCGTCGTTATCGTCATCCTTGCGTCGTCGATTGCGCTCGTCTTCGAGCTCTGGCAGTTCTCGGGCGACGTCATGGTTGCCAAACACGAAGAAGCGCGAATTCTCGTCGCTCAGTACCGTCGCGAGGGAATGTCGCTGGCGCAGGCCGCGCCGGAGATCGTGAGCGCGATGGGCGGAATCGGACTGCGCGTCGCCGTCTATGATTTGAAAGGGCACTATCTCGCCGGCGATAAGACGCTGCCGCGAAAGACGCTTTCGGCCGTCGTCGGCGCCGGAGGGATGCAGCACTTCATCCCGCCGTCGATGCGCGGACATCATGCGGCGTATCCGCCGCTGCCGCCCGATCCGACGCAGCTTGAGCCGCTTTCGTTGGCGTCCGTTGAAGGCGGATATGTCGGTTTTGCGCCGTCGATTCCGCTCGTGCTGGTTTCGCTGGCTCCCTATTGGCGAATCGTCTTGACGATTGCCTTGGGCGCGATTCTGTTGTCGTGGTTTGTAGGCCGCCTTTTCGCACAGCAGTCGTTGCGTCCGATCAATGAGGTGAGCGATTCGCTACGAGCGTTGGCTGACGGCGATTATACGCAGCGGCGGTTCGTGATGGCGAGCGGCGACGAGATCGCCTCGCTCACGTCGGCGTTCAACGATGCTGTTGAAAGCGTCGCCACGGCAATGGATCATCGTCGCCACGCCGAGGAGCGCATGCGACAGTTTGCCGCGGATGCCTCGCACGAGCTGCGCACGCCGTTGACGGTCATCGCCGGCTACATCGACGTGCTGCGCCGCGGCGCGATCGAAGAACCGCGAATCGCGCGCCAGATTCTCGCAACGATGTCGCTCGAAAAAGAGCACATGCGCGGGCTGATCGACCGCCTGATGCGCTTAGCGCGCCTCGATTCCGAGGCGCCGCCGAATCTCGAAGAGGTCGACGTTGCGGAACTTTTGCGCAGCCAAGTAGAAGCCGCCCGCCGGTTGGACGACCGGCGGACGATCGACTACAGCGTCGACGGCGTTCGCACGATCTCCGCCGATCGCGGCGAACTCGGCGAAGCCGTCTGGAACGTGATCGAAAACGCACTGAAGTATGCTCCCGACGCACCGATTCATTTGAGCGCGTCACGCACGAACGGCCACGCCGTGATTACGGTGCGTGACGAGGGCCCCGGGATGTCGGAGTCGGAGCGGCTGCACGCCTTCGAGCGCTTCTATCGCGGCGACCGCCGCGGGGAGATCACGGGCAGTGGCCTCGGCCTCGCGATTGCAAAACGCGCGGTCGAGCGTGCCGGCGGCGACATCTCGATCGATAGCGCGCCCGGCCAAGGCACCGCCGTCATCATCAGAATTTAAAGCCGCTCAGGATAGTTTCAGGCGCTCGTCGAGCGCCTTTTTTATAATTCGACGTTACATGGCGTCACGTCGATGCGTTGCCGCGGCCGTAAGCCTCCTACTGCTCTTCGCCGGCGTGACGCTGCAAGCCACGGCGCAGGGCGACAGCGGCGAGATCGACATCGTCGTCATCGATGCGGCGACCAAGCAGCCGCTCGAGCTTGCGCGCGTGCTGCTCGACGGACCGGTGATCACGTCCGAACTTACCGGCAAGAACGGCAAGGTAACCTTTACCGACGTTCCCGACGGCATCTATCACGCGCGAATCGTTAAACGCGGGTACGCAAGCCTGTCCTCGGCATCGTTTGAAGTGCTCGATGGCCGCATCGTCACCGTTTCGTTTGCGCTTGCCTTGGAGAACAACGGCCTCAAAGTCATCGGTCAAGTTACCGCGCGCGCGTCCGCAACGATTTCGTCGACGAGCATCGATCAGAACTCGCCGCAACGCCGCCTTTCCAACGACTTGGCGGACGCAATCAATAAGCTGTCGGGCGTCAGCGTCTCGACCTCGAGCGACGACAGCGACGCGACGCAAACGATATCGCTGGAAGGCCACGACGCCTCACAGACGCAGCTGACCCTCGACGGCATTCCGATCAACGCCCCGGGATCGACCGGGAATCTCGGCGGCTTTGCGACCGACCTTTTTCAAGGCGCCTCGGTGCACATGGGTCCGAGTTTGGGTGGACTGGGAGGCTCGGTGAATTTCAGTACGCTGCAGCCGACCCTGAGCTGGATCACGCAATTCCAAGCTTCGATCGGAACGATCGGTCGCTACAACTATTCGATCGCCGAGACGGGCTCCGACGGCAAGCTCGGCTTGGCGATGCAAACGGTCAGCCGGCTTTACCCGAGCTGGATCGACGGCAATCGCTACTTGGATGCAAGCGGCCTCGACTACGTTCACGACGGCGACAGCACCGTTTCGGGCAATCTCTTTAACGCGCGCTACGAATTCGGCGACAACAATACGCTCAGCGGCATGTTCATGAACTCCACACGGAATACGAATATCGTCTGTTTGCGCTACAACGGTGAACCGGCGACGACGCTGCCGTGCGGCTATGGCCCGAATAATACCGACGACACGAACGTTCAAATGTATTCGTTGTCGGATACGGCTTTACTCGGAGCCACGCAGGTGCAGGCGTCGGCCTTTTCGCTGAACTCGACGGGGCTGCAGAACGAGCTGGCGCGGTACGTCAACGGTCTGCCGTCTCCAACGGGTTTCTCCAGCGACGCGCGCTCGACGGGATACGTTCTCAACGCGACGCTTCCGGCACAGCAGCGGCATACGATCGGTATCCAGGCCTACGGTACGTCGTCGACGTTTACGACGACGCCGCTGATCCCGCAGGCCGCGCAGTATTTCGGCGGCTCCGAAACGACCCAATACAACGTGCTGCAGGCGACCGATACGATTCACTCCAGCGATAAGCTGACGCTCATTGGTTCGGCCGGCTTGAGCACCGCGACGGGCAACAGCGGCATCTCGGAACTAGCGACCGTCGGCGGAACGTGGCGGCCGACGTCGCACGATACGTATGCTGCATCGTTTACACTGGGCGGCGCAGCGGCGACGCAGGGCCGTTTGCAAATCCTCAGCGACCCGGCATCGCTGCGTTTCGACTGCGTCGGGAAAGTTGCATTCGGCAGTGCGCCGGGCCAATCGCCGACCAACAGCTCGTCGAACTCGCTGCGCGTGAGTTACACGCATCAGCTTCACGGCGGCAACGTTTCGCTGACGCTCTATCGCCAGGTGCAAAACGGCGTGCTGCTTCCGGTCGACGTCAACGGCTACATTTTGAATCAGCTGGGACAGCTTCCCGCCGGCTATCTGCAGCAGGTGGCGGCAATCTATAACTCGCCGGCGGGCTGCAACGCGCCGGCGGGCACGCCGTTCACCGCTCAACAGCTGTATTTCACGACGCCGGTATCGGGCGTGCAGCGTCTCTATCAAGGCGCGGAGCTGACCGGATATCTGACGCTCGGCAACCTCGTGGTCCAAGGCTTCTACAATCTGACCGGCGCGCAGGCGAACTCGGCGACGTACCTCTTCGACAATCCGTGGTCGATCACGATTCCCGGCCAGCAACTGCCGAACGTGCCGCTGCAGCGCGCGGGCGTCGTGCTCGATTACAAGGCGCCGCACTCAATGCTCGAGTGGCTCGCCGACGCGCAGCACGTCGGCACGAACAATCCGAACAACCTTCCGCCGTATACGACCTTCGACGCCGGCGTGACCGCGCAGCTGACGCGCGGAACGCTGACGTTAGCCGCGACGAACATTACGAACGCCTACTCCGGCGTCTTCGCAAGTCCGGCTAACGCGGTGCCGTACGTCACGGCGGGCGGTTACGTGATCCCCAACATCGCGCGTCCGCTCACGCCGCGAACGTACTCGCTCACGTATTCGGCTCGGTTCGGCCAGGGCGTCTCGTCACAGACCGGGACCGCGTTTCAGCCTCGCGGCACGGGTGGCCGCGGCTTGTTCGGCGGTGAGAGCGCGCCCGGCTTACCGGCGGGGCCAGGCGGCGGTGGCGGCGGTGGCCGGGGATTCCAATCGCTCTTCGCACCGCTGCCACAGACACCGCCGGCCGATCCGTTCGTCGCCGGCGCGAACGCCACAACCTGCAGCGCGGAGAATGCCCCAAAAGCGCGTCAGCTCGCATCCGAACTGAAAACGTACGTTGCGCAGATCGAAGCTGCGCGTACCGCGACGGGATATCCCGCGACGATGCCGGCGCCGGCATTGAGCGACGCAACGATCACGTATCATGGCATGGGAGCGACGTACGCACTGGCGATTACGCCGAAGGGCACGGGCATGCTGCGCGCGCTGGCCGGATGCCTTACGTTGCATATCGCCCGTGGGGATGACGTAACACAGCGCAAGCTCTACGCGCCGTCGAGCTCGCTGTTCTTCGTGCCGCAACTCAACTTCATGCCGGCGGTCGGGCTCTATTTCGTGGCGCGCCAGCAACAGGCCGGGCAAGAGGCGTTCCGGTTCTACGCGCTTCCCGCGACGCCGCCCAAAGATCCCTTTGCGATCCGCACA
>JAMXLK010000002.1 GCA_024281075.1 Vulcanimicrobiia bacterium | reverse complement strand
TCCCCGCGCTCGTTCACCGCGATTCCCTCATCGCGTGACAAGCAATACTTCATCAATCGCCCTCACGTCACGCAGCAGGGCGATCCGCAATAAACCAAGTGAGGCTACTCTCGATGAAAAACATACTCTATCGCTTATTTATAGGCGTTGCGGCCGTCGCGTTCTCCGGCTGCGCGTCGCAAGGGCTTCCGTATATGCAAAACGGAGCACCGCTGCAATCGCTCAGCCAAAGCGGCGCCGGCAAGATCAAGCATATCGTCTTTATCGTTCAAGAAAATCGCAGCTTCGACAATCTTTTTCAGGGCTATCCCGGTGCCGATACGCAATCGTGGGGCTACGACTCGAAGCACAAAAAAATCAAGCTTCAGCCCGTCTCGCTCTCGACGCAGTACGTGATCGATCACTCGGCTTCGGCCATGTTCGCTGCGTGCGACGGCACGGGAAGCTTACCCGGCACGGATTGCCGTAACGACGGTTTCGATCAAGAACAGAGTTTCGGCGGCCCGAAAAACTATCCCGAATATGTCTACGTCCCGCACAAGGACTCCAAGCCATACTTCGACATGGCGCACGAATGGGTCGTGGGCGACCGGATGTTCCAGTCGCACCTCGACGAGAGCTATGTCAGCCATCAGTACGTCATCGCCGCGCAATCCGCGAGCAGCGTCGATTTGCCCTACGGGCAGTGGGGATGTTCGGGCGGCTCCTACGACGAGGTTGCGACGATTACGCAGCAGCGTACGATCGGCAAGTACATCCGGCCATGCTACGACTATCAGACGTTGGGCGACGAGCTCGACAAGGCGCATTTGAGCTGGCGTTTTTACGCGAGTTCTTTCGGCAGCCGCTCGAGCGGTGACGGCAGCTATTGGTCGAGCTATCAGGCGGTCAAGCATATTTACTACGGGCCCGATTGGAAGAAAGACGTCATCTCGCCGAACTGGAAGTTCATCACCGACGTGCGCAAAGGCAAGCTGGCGAATTTCACCTGGATCGTTCCGGTCTGCGACGACTCAGATCACGTCAACTGCCCCGGTGGTTACGGACCGTCGTGGGTCTCCGCGCTGGTCAACACCGTCGGAAAGAGCAAGTTCTGGGATTCGACGGCGATCTTCGTGATGTGGGACGATTGGGGCGGTCTCTACGATCACGTTGCGCCGCCGTTCGAAGACTATGACGGTCTCGGCTTCCGCGTTCCCTTGCTGGTGATCTCACCCTACGCGAAGCAGAACTACGTCTCGCACGTCCAGTATGAAACGACGAGCGTTCTACGCTTTGCCGAAGATCTTTGGGGACTGGGCCAGCTGGCCGCGGCCGACACCCGCGCGAACTCACCCGCAGCCGACTGTTTCGACTTCACCCAAAGTCCTCGGCCGTTCGTCAAAATCAAGGCACCGCTGCCGCCGAGCTTCTTCATGCATCAGTATCCGCGGAACTACCAAGCCCCGGATTACGAATAAAGGAATAGGGGCGCGTACCGCGCGCCCCTAACTTGACTTACTGTGCGCCTATCCTCTGATTGGCGTTATCCATAATATAGATCTTGTCGGCGTGGCGGACGCCGAGCGCCTTTTGGTCGTAGATGATTCCGACGTATTGACCTGCTCTTACTTTGCTCATCTGATACGTCGTCTTTCCGTCTGGCGAGAAGACTTGATCGAATTTCGGCACCAGCATGAAACTGAGCACCTGTTTGGTGCGCGGGTCTTGCACCTTGATGTTCTGCGTCGAGACGTGAACGGTGATTCCGTAAAATGTCGAGTTCGTTATGGCCAGCGCGCTCAGCGGCATCGTTGCGATGAGTCCGGCCGCGGCCGCCGTCGCGATCGCTGGAAGAATTGCTAAACGTATCATGCAGCGAGTCTACCCAGGAGGCGAGCGGTCTATGCCCAGGCTTCGGCGAAGGGCGGCTCTCGTGGAGGCGACGCTCTTTGCCGACGGCGGCTCGCGGGGCAACCCGGGGCCGGCTGCAAGCGCGGCGGTCTTACTCGATCCCGCAGGCGAGCTGCTCGAGGAGATCGGTGCCTATCTCGGGACCGCCACCAACAACGTCGCCGAATGGACGGCCTTAATCATCGGCCTCGAAGCCGCCGCGAATCGCGGTATCAAGCGCTTAGCCGTTCGGCTCGATTCCGAACTGGTCGTCAAGCAGCTGCGCGGCGAGTATCGCGTAAAGCATGCGGGATTGCAACCGCTGCACCGCCGAGCGCTTGCGCTCTTGCGCGCCTTCGGCGAAGTCGAAATTCGCCACGTGCCGAGAAAACAGAATGTGCTCGCGGATAGGTTGGTGAATCGCCTGCTCGACCAGGAAGCGTCGGCGCAAGCGCGCCAATAAAATAACGCTGCATGCGACGCTTTCCGATCGAGATCCTCATCGTCGTCCTGGTCGTCGTGATGTTGGCGCTTGGATGGCGCATCTACGGCACGGGGGAGATGGGGCGCTTCGGCCCTGCGATTCACGCTCAACGCGCGCCGAGCGAACTTCACGCGCGAATGCTCGTGCGCCACACACACGGGCCGATTTACGAAGAAGAGTTTCGCATGTCGGACGTCGAGGGCGTCTCGAACTTCGACTATCGCATTCGCGGCGTCAACGGCCACCAAATCACGGTCACAGCGCCGGCCGCGCGCGTCTACGACGTCAGCTTCTTCATCGGGGGGCTCGATCAAGACGGCATCTGGCAGCTTCAAAATAAACCGCCTCGACCCGATGCCAACGAGCACTACACCGTCTGGGTCAAACAGATTGCCGACTACAAGCGCGGCGAGCGCACCGTGACGTTTACCAACCCGGAATACTGGGCCAAGCGCGCCGGGCAGCAGTTCGAGATCGATCTTTCCAAAGGCGTGCCGAAGAATCTGGTCTTTCTTGCCGGCCAGCAGGCCGGGGACAAGCGCTATCAGCAGATCGTGACGGACTTTCGAACCTTTGGGCCGGACGAATTTCGCCGCAATGTGGCGGCGGCCCAAACGCGCATTCGCGCGATGCACGGTTAGTGGCGCGCGGGATCGTCGCACTCGTTCTTTTGGCGGCCGGTATCTTCGCGGCGTACGAGGTCGTCGAGAACCCCGCCAATCAGCTCTTCGGCAAGACGCTCGTTAGCGGGCCGGCCGACCGGCGCGTCGTCGCGCTCACGTACGACGATGGCCCCAATCCACCGTACACGGACCAGATCCTGGAAGTGCTGCGCGCCGAGCACGTTCGCGCAACCTTCTTTGTCGTCGGACGCGCCGTCGAGGCATATCCCGGCGTGGTGCAGCGGGAAGCGGCCGGCGGCAATGCGATCGGAAATCACACCTGGAGCCACGGCCATCTCGTACTCTACGACGCCGGCGGTTTGCGGCGCACGCTAGAACGCACCGATGCCGCGATCTACGCGGCGACGAAGCAGCATACACGCATCATGCGTCCGCCGTTCGGTTCGCGCGACTGGCTGGTGCTCGATGAAGTGCGCAAGCTCGGGTATACGCCGGTGATGTGGTCGGTGCCGCTTGCGAACGATTGGGAGTATCCGCCCGCCCACGTCATCGCGTCGCGGGTCCTGCACTACGCCCGCGACGGCGCGATCATCGCGCTCCACGATGGCAACCGGGGCATCATTTGCGGCGCCCGCGTTTCGCCACGGACCTGCGACCGCAGCGCGGACGTCGAAGCGACGCGCCTGATCGTCGAGACGCTTAAGCGCGAGGGCTATCGTTTCGTGACCATTCCGGAGCTTCTGCGGATGGAGAACGGTTCGCCTATCCGTACAGCCGGCCGTGCAGCCGAATAAAACCGTCGGGATGGCGATGCGCAGGATCGTGATGCGTCCAATGGACTACCGGCAACCGTCCGGCATCGTGCACGAGCTCACCGCGGATTTCGACCGTATCGCCCGCGCGCACCGGACAGCGCGGCGCGATCCCGACGTTGTCGACCACCTCGAGCCTTCCGGCGGCGCTCTGCACGTCGAAGGATTCGTGCATCGCGTGCGTGCGCGAGCCGTAAAAAAAGCGCGGTGCGCTCGCAACCGTGGCGGTGAAGTCAACCCACGCCGGAGCGGTGCCTGCATAGGCAGCAGCCAAGTCCATCGCCGCTCTCATCACGCAGCGACCGCGCGCCGACAAGGGGCCGCGATCCCCAGGGAAAGCACTACGGCGTGAGAGTGATTCGGACGCGGCGTCTTCGCATGGTGCCGGTGACGCCGGCTAACGCCGCAACCCTATGGGAACTTCTGCAAGAACCGGACTTACGCGACTATCAAGACTTGCCGGACGTCGATCGCGCGGCGTTCGTTCGGATCGTCGGCGGACGCCCGACGCGCTTCGGCCCCGGCTCAATCGGACGTTTCGAATGGCTGCTGCACTACGTCGGAAACGGGAACGAGCCGCTCGGGTGGGTCTCCTTGCGCATCGCCGAAGCGAGCCGCGCCGGAGCGGAGATCGGGTATAGTGTCGTGCGGCAGCATCGTTCCAAAGGCATTGCCACTGAAGCCGTCGCGGCGCTCATCGACGAAGGCTTCCGCCGCGCGAGGCTGCAGGAAATCCGTGCCTACTGTCTGCCGGAGAATCTTTCGTCGCGCGCCGTCCTACGCCATAACGGCTTCGAGGATCGCGGGACGCTCACGCGCGGCGCGACCGTGCAGGGCAAACCGGTCGACGTCATTCTTCACGCGCTCGATCGTCAGCGTTGGTCTTCGATGATCAAAACGAGTCCGGCGGCCATTCGATCGTGATGCCGGCGTCATGAAAGCCCGCATATCGTTGCGGCAACTCGCCGCGCAGATAGGCCAATAGCGGCTCGCGCACGACCGCCACGACGATTCGCGCTCCGACTTCCTCGAGCAGGACCCACTCCACCGCGACAACATGGTCTTGCGATTTCGTGTCATCCTGAGCCGGGCGCGCAGCGCCCGTGTCGAAGGACGGGCTCGCCAAACGTACTGCAAACACCACATTTAAAAAGTGCGTATCGCGGTCGTAGCTCTCACTAACATACGCGATCTCGCCGGTCTCGACGCGCAATCCGGTCTCCTCCAAGAACTCGCGCGCGATCGTCTCCACAAGCAGCTCGCCGGGCTGCTGGCGCCCACCGGGCAAATTCCAAAGCGGATCCGCATGATTAGCATAGCGCGACGCGACCATGAGCAGCCGGCCGTCGCGGATGAGCAGACCCGTTGCCAAATGCACGTGTCGCACCAAATCAGCCACGATGACCATATTTGCGCCGTGTCATCGCAGCCGATACCGTACGTAAACCACGCCGTTGTCGAAGCGGTGTGTCTCGAGAAGCTCCAGATCCCGTCGTAAGTTAGCGTGGAAGGCCGGCTTTCCGCCGCCGACGATCACCGGGTTGAGAAAGAGCCGGCATTCGTCGACGAGATTGGCTTCGAGTGCAAGACCTGCAACTTCGGCACCGCCGATGATGAGGTCGTGCGCCGATTCCGCCTTGAGCTTCCGAATAGCCTCGGGATCGAAGTCGTGCTTGATACGCGTGTTGCCTGTCGTAGCGCTCGTCAGCGTTCGCGAAAAGACGATCTTTTCGGACGCCTGCCAGATCCGCGCGAAGTCGCGCTGTTCGGGGGGATAGCTCTCCACCGGCGCGGCCCAGTGGGTCATCGTCTGATAGAGTCGCCGCCCATAGAGATGGGTTCCGACCGACCGCAACCACGCCGTAATGAACGCGAATACTTCATCGGGATTAACCCAATCGAAGGCGCCGGTCGCGTCCTCGATATAGCCGTCGAGCGACGCATTGGTGGCGTAGACTAACTTCGACATACGAGAAAAAAGGACGTTTCGCACCGCATATGACCGCGGTTTTTCGAGCCGGCACCGCGTATTCCGTGTTTTGGAGCCCGATAGCCGTGGGACCGAGCGAAGCGTCCGCGAAGGTTACCTACATAAAAAGGAGCGACATTCATGACCACCCCTGCTCTGTTAAAGTACGCCGCTGCGCTCGGCGTACTCGCGATGTTATCGGCGTGTGGCGGCGCCTCGACCGCCGCGCCGCCAAGCTCTGCGGCCGCCGGCGCATACAGATATGTCGGGAGGACGCTCTTTGTAAACGGTAGGCCGGTAACCGCGGCGCGGCCGCCGAGCGCACTTCTCCGGTATGCCACGATTCTTCCCGACCATCACGCGAAGAAGAAGTTTGAATATATCTTCAACTCGTACGGAACGTACGCCGGCATTTTCGACTATCCAAAGGGCGTTGCGCAGATCGGTGCGATTTATGGCGACGGCGGCCAGGGGTGTACGAACGTGCTCTACGGCTATGGAAAGGGGTACGTCTGGAACGTCGGAGGGCAAACCCAGATTACCGAATACAAAGTGCCGCAGACGCCGGTCAAGACGCTGTCTTTCGGCTACTCCTTTCCAACCAGCTGCGCCATGAATACCAGCGGCGACATCGCAGTCGGAAACTATGATGGCGGCCAAGTCGTGATCTATAAGAACGCGACGGGCTCGGGAACCGGTTACACGACGCCGTTGGACGAAGAGTTTTTCGACGGCTATGACGACCAGGGAAATCTTTTCGCGGACGGCTTTACGGGCAACCGGTCCGGCTTCGGGCTCGTCGAGTTGCCGAAAGGCAGCAGTACGTTTAAAAAGATCACAACGAGTAACGCGGTGCAGTTTCCCGGCTCGGTTCAGTGGGACGGCACGTACGTCACGGTATTCGATCAGATAGCCAACGCGATGTATCGGTACACGGTCAGCGGAACGAAGGCGACGTTGAAAAACACCATACAGCTCTCCGGCTCCAGCGACTGCGCGCAGACTTGGATCGTTAAGGGCCTCCTCTATTGCGGCGACGCGGGCAATAACGTCGGAGAGGTCTTCAACTATCCGGCCGGCGGTTCGCCGGTTGCGACCTTTACGGGAAACTTCGACTTTCCGCTCGGTGTGACGGCAGCGCAGAAATAATCGCAAGCGTCATCTCCGCAGTACGCCGCCAGCTAAACTCGGCAGCACGCCGAAGTCCGCGCTGCCGCAAGTCGGCGGCATACGCCGGGTCGCCGGCTACACGGAGGATCGCGGTGGCGAGTCCCGCTTCGTCACCGGGCTCGACGTAACACGCCGCATCGCCGCCGGCCTCGGGCACGGCCGAAGCGTTCGACGCAACGACCGGCGCACCGTAACTCATCGCCTCCAGCACCGGCAGGCCGAAACCTTCGTAACGCGACGGAAAGGCCAAAAGCGTGCACCCGCGATAGAGCGCCGCCAGCGTCGCATCGTCAACGTAGCCCAGCTCGCTCGTCGCGACGAGCCGCAGCTCGGGTCGTTCCTGCGCGACGCGCATCATCGCCGCTTGCAGCACGTCAAAGCCCTTGCGCCACTCCGGCGCACCGACGTAGAGTACGTAGGGCTGCAGCGACCTGACGTCGAGTGCAACCGGCTGCGGCGCCCGCGGCGGATCGACGCCGAGCGGAATCGGAATCAGCCGCTCCGGCGCAAGCCCAAGCTCGCGCGCGAGCTCGCGCTGCGCAAAGACGGAATCCGTCATCAACGCGCTGCACCGCTCAGCTGCGGTGCGAAAGATCCCCTGCGTCGCCGGCGCGTAATCCGGCACGACGAAATTCGAAGCGTCGTGCAGTGTTGCGGCCGCCGGCAGCGAGAACCGCGTCCAGCTGCAGCCGTTGAATGGAAACCAGAGCGCGTCCAGCCCCGCGCGCGCGTGAAATCTCCTCGAGACTACGCGATACGGCGAATCGTCGACCTCGCCCACATACCGCGCGCGCACCGTCCACGTGTGCCACTCCGGCACGATCAGCGTCACCGCGACGCGCTCCCGCGCCCACTGCCGCCATTCGCGTAAGATTGCGCGTAGATAGCGGCCGATGCCCCGATGGTCGCCTGGGAGATTCCAGGCGTCGACGCCCAGCGCGATCATAGAGCCACGCTGCAGAAGAGCTGGTAATGCCGAGCGGCGCTCTTCTCCCAGCTGAACTCACCCGCCCGCGTAAGGCCTGCAGACTGAAGCCGCTCCCGCAGCGCCGCATCGTCCGCAACGCGCTGCAATCCCTTTGCCCAGGCATCGGCGTCGTCGGACGGCAGAAAGAGCGGCGCATCGGCGCCGATCTCCGGTAACGACCCGGCGCGCGACGCGAGCACCGGCGTCCCGCAGGCCATCGCCTCGAGCATCGGCATGCCGAACGTCTCGTGATACGACGCCAATGCCAACGCCAGCGCGCCGCGATAGCAGGCGCGAAGTGCCGCGTTTCCGTTTGCGACGAGATCGTCGCCAAGCTCACCCACATGTACGACGCCCGCTGCCGCGAGCGGAGCCTGCGGACCGATTATCGCCAGCAGCGGTCCATCCGCACCGGGCCAAGCGCGTTGATACGCGTCGTAGAGCAGATCGAAGTTCTTGCGCGGCTCGGCGATCGGATCGCCGACGAATAGAATATACGCGCGGTCCCCCTGCAGCGCGGGCGGCAACGGTTCCGCAATGCCGGGCGAAAACGATGCGTCGACGCCGTGCAAAATTACGTCGATCTTTTCGCGCGCGATGCCGAGCAACTGGTGCAATTGGCCGGCACCGAACTCGGAGACCGCGACGACGCGCGCCGCGCTTCTCGCCGAGCGCAAAAACGGTTGCTGGTCGTGCGCGCGCCGGGCCGCATCGGGGTTGGGATACCGAAACGGGACCGCGTCATGAATCGTAGCGACGCTCGGAGCGGAGGACTCGAAAAACGTACCGTTGGCGGGATGCCACACGAGCTGCGCGTCGCGCGGCACGCGGCCGCGCACGTCGAAGGCATCGATTCCGAGCGCCCGCGCGAACGCGGCGCGCCGTCGCGCCGGAAAGAGTCCTTCCGCCAATAGAGTGAGCGCAACGTCGTCGCGGATCGCCAAGCGCCGCAAGATTGCGCGCGCGTACCGTCCGATTCCGCGCGTGTCTTGCGCAACGACGCGCGCGTCCACGGCCAGGCGCAAAGGCGGCATCATCCGTGCTTCGAAAGACTCCGCGGCGTGTCATCTATAGCTGCCCATCTCATCCTCGGCGCGCGCGACGAGCCGTTTCTGGAGGCAATGCTCGACTCGATTGCGGGCTTCGCATCGCTTTTGATCGTCAACGACAACGCGCCGGATCCGTCACCGCACGCACAGACGCTCGCCCGCAGCGCCTTGGGCGCCGGCCATCGTATCGTCATCGATCGCACGCCGTTCTCGGGCTTTGCCGCCGCCCGCAACGTCTGCCTGAAGCTCCACGCGGTCCACGGTGCCGCGCCCTGGATCGCCTTCATCGACGCCGATGAAGTGCATGGTGAGAAGATCCAAAGCATCGCCCGGCGTCTCGATCGCGTTCCGGCGGAGTACGATTTCGTCGACGGCTACACGTGGCATTTCTTCGCGTCGTTCGACTATTACACGTCGATCGAACGCCGCATGATGTTCTTTCGCTACGGGCCCGAACTGCACTGGGAAGGCGCCGTGCACGAGCGGCTCACCGGGCTCTCGGGTAGGCGCATCGCGCTTCCTTATGTCTATGGCCATTACGGTCATACGCTCGCGCCGCGGCGTCATGCCGAAAAGGGGCGCCACTATTCGTCACTCGGCGCACCGGGAAACGTGCTGCGCGAAGATGAACTTAATGACTTCGACGTGCCGCGTTACTTCGCACCGGTGTACCCGAGGTTGCTGCGATTCGCTGCGGCACATCCCGCTGCTGCGTTACCGACCATTGCGCGCTTGCGCACCTCGCTGCAAGCCGACCACGCGCTTACGGATCGGATCGCGCGCGCGCAACCGCTGCGCCTCCAGCTCATCAATTTCGCGCGGCGCCTGAACTACGAAGCGCGCTGGCGCTCGCGCTGGCTAACCCCGCTTGGCCGCCTCCTTGCCGGGTAGGCTCAAGCGGCCAGGGGTCATGTTGCGCTGCTGTGACTAAAGGAGTATACTTGCTTACCAGAGGGGGCAGTTTACTGTCCGCCCCTATGGACGTTTTATGAGCTCAGGGATGATGCCCCGCCTTGGGCCGTCGATTGTTCGACGCCAAGGCCTGGAAGATTGGTTGGGACGCTTTAAGAGCGTTCCCGTACGGTTTTTGGTCGCGCCGCCGGGTTTCGGTAAAACAATGGCGCTGCTCGGCTATTTGCGCAACGTCGCAACCAACGGCATTTATGCGCCGGTGGGTCCCGGCGCGGGCGCCGAAAGCATTTGGAGCGCGGTCGGACGCGGGCTGCAGCTTGAAGCGCCGGCCGCTTCGCATGACGAACTGGTGAAGGCGTTGGCGGCGCGCGCGCCGCTCGAGCTCGCACTCGACTGTGACGGTGCTCCCGACGCCGGCGGCGTCGACGCGATGCTCGCCCTCATCGACGATCTGCCCGACGACGTCACGCTGCTCATCGCATGCCGCTCGCGTGCGGCATTCCACGTCGGCCGTTACGTCAACGACGGGACGGCGGTGCTCTGTGACGCCGAGCGTCTCGCCTTCGATGCGGCCGTAATTCGGCACGTCGCGGAGACGCTCAACGTCCCGTTCACCCATCCCGACGTCCTTCGCATGCTCGAAGTGACCGACGGATGGCCGCAAGTCGTCAGCGGCGCACTGCGCAAGGCGGCGGAGGACAGCGTCAGTCTCGGTCAAGCCTTCGAGCATTGGCGCATGCGCCACGGCCATCTCTTCAACGAGTTCATCGCCGAATCGCTCAAGGCGGTCTCCGAAAAAGAGGCCGATTTGGTGCTCAAGCTCATGAGCGGCTCGTATCTGGACGATCGCGCGCAGCTGCAAGCGCTCGAAGAGCAGGGCCTCTTCGTGATTCACACGCCCGACGGTTACCGTCCGTTGCGCGCGCTGTCGCGCAGCCGCCTTTACGATCGGTACGGCCGCCGCGTTCAGCCGGCGACGCCGATGCAGGTACGCCTCTTCGGATGGTTCTTGGCCGAGATCGACCGGCAGCCGATCGAATGGGTACGCCGCCGCGATCGCCAGATCTTCAAATATATCTGTCTGCAGCCCAACGGCACCGTGTCGCGCACGGAGCTCGGGCAAGTCTTTTGGCCGGGTGCAGAAAAACATCTCGTCGCCCAAAGCATCCGAACGGCCTGTTCGAACATCCGCAAGGCGATCGCGCATATCGTCGGCTTCAAGCAGGTCGAAGCGTACTTTCGCGCCGGTGACGAGCTCTGCGTGGATCTCGACAACGTCATCGTCGACGTCAACCGTTTTATCGCGCACGTCAACGACGCCGACGAGCAGTACAATCGGAGCGAGCTTCGTGCGGCGTACGCCCATTACCGCAGTGCGGCGCGCGTTTACCGCGGCGATCTGCTGATCGGCGACGCGCACGAATCGTGGGTCGCGTCACTCGATACCGCTCTCAAGCAGCGCCACGTCGTCGTGCTGGAGCGGATCGCCGAAATCATTTCGACGCTCGACTACCAAACGAACGAAAAACCGAACCTGCGGCTCGTTTCGGGCGAGTAGACCCGTGCGCAGGCGCTGGATCGGCGGGGCCATCGTCGTTGCCGCGCTGGCCGCGCTTGGCCTCCAAACCGGGGTCGTCGCACGCGCGGGCTTCATCATGGGCGATTTTCGTGCATTCTACTGTGCCGCACGAGTAGCCGCGCACGGCGCGGATCCGTACCGCACGGAACCGTTGCGCACGTGCGAGACGGGAATCGGAATGAGCCGATTCTTCGAAAAGAATCGCGGCGTCACGATTCCTGCGCCGTTGCCGGGGTACGCGATCGCCGCGCTCGTCCCGCTTTCACTGCTGCCGTTTGCTGCCGCCGCGACGATTTGGACGTTACTCCTCTTGCTGGCGTGGTATGCCTGCGTTGCGACGCTGTCGCGTTTCGCCGGCATCCCGTGGGAAACGGCGCTGGCGGTCTTTGCGCTTTCGCTCGGCATGCTTTCGCTGCCGTTCGGCGAGGTGGTCCCGATTTCGGTCGCGTGCATCGGCCTCTGCGCCTACTTTGCGTGGAAGGGGCGGGCGCGAGCGGCCGCGCTTGCCGCGGCCGGCGCGATGATCGAACCGCATCTCGGCTTACCGGTCTGCATCGCACTCGCTTGGTGGCGCCCGGCGACGCGGCTGCCCCTTGCACTGGCATTGGCGGTACTCGCGGCGCTCTCCGCGGCGACGCTCGGTCTCGCGACCAACGTCGAATACTTCACGAGCGTTTTGCCCGCGCACGCGCTCTCCGAGGCGACCCGGGATACACAATACAGTCTGACCGCAATCCTGTCGGCGTTTGGCCTGTCACAGAGTACCGCGATCCGCGGGGGAACGTTTTGGTACCTGGTCATGCTCGCCGCCGGCACGTTCGTCGCGGGACGGGTTGCAAAGACGACGCGCAACGACGCCTTTGTCGTTTGCATTCCGCCCGCGTTCGCGGTCTTCGGTGGAACCTTCATCCACGTGACGCAGATCGCCGCTGCGATACCGGCTGCCGTTCTGCTGATAAACTATGCGAAGCGTCCGTATCGTGAGCTTGCGCTGCTCGCGCTCTTACTGCTCGCGGTGCCATGGGGCTGGAGTATCTCGCCGGCGCTGATTCTTGCGCCGCTCGTTCCCATCGGCTATCTGGCATGGCGCGCAACGAACGGCAATGCCGTCGCGGCGTTGATCGCGGCAATCGGCGGCGCAATTCTCGTTTTCGGACTGCAAGAGCTCTACACGGTTGCGGCGCCGCATTTCGGCGCTCATCCGGTCGCGCCGGCGATTGATGCCGGTTTGGCCGAAGCGTCTTGGAGCCACTATTCGCGCGGCAACTCGAGCGGAACGCTCGCTGCCTGGGCGGTCCGTTTGCCAACCTGGTTCGGCCTGGCGTTGTTGCTCGCGTTGTTGGAACGCGAAGCCGCGATACTGCGATCCAACCGCGCAAGCTTGGCCGCGGCGGCGGTCGTCGCTTTCTGCACGCTGCTGCCGATCGGCGCGCAATTCTACGGCGATCGCGCCGGCGGCTCGCTCGGCATCGACGCGCGCGCGTACTATTGCGCCGCGACCATCCTTCGGGAAGGCGGCAATCCGTACGAAGCCGCGCCGCTGCGCGACTGCGAGCGCGCCGCGCCCGCGCCTTACTACCGGCCGCCGCAGCGAGTGACGGTTCCGGTGCCGTATCCGCCCTACGCGCTGGCGATGTTCTCTCCGCTCACGTCACTACCGTTTGCCGACGCGGTGATCGTATGGTGGACGCTGCTCGCGCTTGCAATCGCCGCAGCGGCGTACGCATTGGCGGCGATTGTCCGCACTCCGTTTCGAATCGCTTGGGCGGCGCTGGCGCTGGCGGCGGGGCTTACGACATTCTCATCCGGCAATGTGTTTCCCATAGGGCTTGCCGCAGTGGCATTCGCGGCGCTCGCCGTCGCGCGACAAGCGTACGTTTGGGCGGCGGTCGCGGCGACGTTGGCAATGATCGAACCGCACATCGGCCTGCCCGTTGTCATTGCGCTTCTCGTCGCCGTGCCCGCGGCGAGGTTTGCGCTCGGAATCGGCATCGCTCTGCTTGCCGTGCTCTCGTTTACGACGGCCGGCGTCGCGACGACGCTTCAATACTTCACGGCGGTGGTTCCGGCGCACGCACTTGCCGAAGTCTCGCGCGACAATCAATACAGCCTTTCCACGATCCTTGCGGCAGCCGGCGTCTCCGATGCGGCGGCTGCACTCGCCGGCACGATTTCGTACGCGATCGCGATCGCGATCGGCGTCATCGTGGCGTTGCGACTCGCAAGCCGCTACGTGGAACCATCGGCGCTCGTGCTCGTTCCGCCGGCTTTCGCGCTGCTCGGCGGCTCGTTCGTCCATACCGCTGAAATCGCCGCCGCCATTCCGGCCGCATTGCTGCTCGTCACTCGGGAGCAGACGCGAGCCGCGTGGCTGCTGGCTGCGCTCGTGCTGCTCGCCGTGCCGTGGATGATGGCGACGTCCGCTGCGCTCTTCTTGGCGCCGCTCGTCCCGGTGGCGTACCTGCTTTACGTTTTGGGGGGCCGCGACCGAACGCACGCACTGATGGCGACCGTTGTCGCGTATGCGATCGTATTCGGTCTTTTCTCCGCAGCGGGCGCGCCGCACGCTGGCGCCGTGCCGCATCCTCATCCGCCGATCGATCCGCGTTTGGCTGAAGCGAGCTGGCGTGATTACGTTCTCGCCAACTCCACAAACAATGCGGCGATGTGGCTGCTGCGCGTGCCGACGTGGCTTGGATTGCTCGCGCTGGTCGGCGGCGCCGTGATGCTCGCGCGCCGCGTACCGCGCGTCACGGCGTCGCTCGAGTATCGCCTCTCCGAATTCGGCGCGTGAATTCCCAACGCCGCGTTGCCTATATCGACGGGCTTCGGGCCGTCGCTGTATTGCTTGTCGTCGCCCATCACGCCGTCGTCGCGTCCGCCGCGGCACCGCGCTCGGCGTTAGAGAATCTGCTGAAGCACGGCAATCACGGCGTCGACTTGTTCTTCGTGCTTTCGGGATTTTGTCTCTCGTATCCGACGATTTCGGCGCTGCGGCATCAGGGTGCCGGTGTTTTCGATACCGCCCGGTACGCGGCTCATCGGATCGTGCGGATCGTTCCGCCGTACTGGATCGCGTACGTCGTCATCCTCGCGTTCTTCGTTACGATCCTCAAACTCGGTTTCGGACGGCCCGATGCGATGCCGTACTATTACTCGACGTCGGATTTCCTCAAGCAGCTCTTCTTTATCGACGTGCATACGCAGTTCCTGAACGGTTCGTTTTGGACGCTGCCGATCGAATTTCGCTGGTACTTCGTCTTTCCGCTCTTGCTCTATGTTTGGATCCGCTGGCGGGCAGTATTCTTGCTCATCGCCCTCACCGCACTCTGCCTGTCGTACGCTCCGGGCAGTCTATTGGACGTTCAAGCGCTGCCCGCGTTTATGTCAGGCATCATCGCAGCCGAGCTCTGCGTTCGTCGCACCCATCTGGGCCCATGGCCTGCAATAGCGACCGCCGCATTCGGGGCGCTCGCATTTGTAACCACGCATTCGAACGGGTGGCACGACGGCTTCAATCCGAGCTGGTATCTCTGCGCATTTGCACTGGTGGTGTGGGCGGGCTCGTCAGAAGCGCTGGAGCGGCTGCTCTCATTGCGCGCAATCGCGTTCGTCGGAGTCACATCCTACAGCATCTATTTGATGCATCAACCGGTTCTCGCATTCTTGGAGGAGTTCGGCGTCAATCGCTGGCTCGCCGCGCTCGCGGGCGTTGGCGTGGGCATTGCGTTTTGGGCGCTCGCGGAACGCCCGTTCATGAGTAAGTCGAGCGTGCGGCACGATTTGGTCTCCGGCTTCCATCGCTTCTTCGACGCGTGTTTTTCCCGCGCCGGGGTACGACGCTTGGTGAAGCTCGACGATGCGGTATAGCAAAGCCCTATGGTTCGCGATCGCGATTTGCGCAATCGCGATCAGCCTTGC
>JAMXLK010000001.1 GCA_024281075.1 Vulcanimicrobiia bacterium | reverse complement strand
TTCAGCAGCCGGCGGCGCTGGCCGACTTGGAGCAAGAGCCCCCGACGGCTGTGATGATCCTTCTTATGGATTTTCAGGTGCTCGGTGAGCTGATTGATCGATGCGGTGAGCATCGCGATCTGCACTTCGGCCGAACCGGTGTCGTTCGATCCGCGGCCGTACTTACCGGCGAGCTCGGCTTTTTTTTCTTTGGTGAGCGGCACGAATGTAACTCCTTGAGCAGGATGGTCTCGCTCGGGTACAGTGCGCAGCGCCGTCCCGGCGACCGGCATAGGATATCAAAGCCGCCGCGGGCGTGCAAGGTGTGCGAAACCCGCTGCAAAAGTCGAGCTGATGGACCTCGGCATACGGGGACGGACCGCGCTAGTGACGGGAGCGAGCGCCGGAATCGGCGCCGCGGTTGCGCTCGCGCTCGCGCGCGAAGGGGTGCGGTTAGCAGTGGCAGCGCGGCAAGCCGAGCGGCTGGATGGCGTGGTTCGCGAGGCCGCACGAGCCGGCGCAACGGACGCTGCCGCGTTTCCGCTCGATTTGAACGATTCCGATTCGATCGCGCTCGCGCTCGAGCGCCTCGCGCGCGAGTTCGGCCAACCCGATATCGTGGTGCTCAACGGCGGGGGCCCGAAACCGGGGCGCTTCAGCGAAATGTCGCTCGACGACTGGGACCGCGCTTATCAACTCTTGCTGCGCGGCCAGCTCGACATTTTGAATACCGTCGTGCCCGCGATGCGCGCGCGCAAGTGGGGACGAATCGTCGCGCTGACGTCGAGCTCCGTCAAACAACCCATCGACAACCTGGTGCTATCCAACGCGTTTCGCACCGCGCTCGTGTCGGCGCTGCGCACGCTTGCCGTCGAAGTAGCTGCCGACGGCGTCACGGTTAATTGCATTGCAACCGGGCGCATCCAGACCGATCGCTTGCGAAAACTCTACGGAGACGACGAGCAACAGCTGCAGCAAGCGGCGCGCGAAATTCCGGTTGGGCACATCGCGACGCCGGACGAATTTGCGCCGGCCGTGGTATTTCTATGCAGCGAACCGGCGCGCTACGTCACCGGGCAAACGATTTCGGTCGACGGCGGACTCGTTCGAGGGCTGTTCGGCTAACCGCGCGAATCACCGGGCCGATATGCAGGGAGTTGAAGGAAAACGCGTTGCCGCACTGGTCGGCGACGGATTCGAAGAAATCGAGTTGTCGGAGCCGCGCCGGGCGCTCGAAGACGCCGGCGCGATTGTGACAATTGTCGGAATAGACGAGCGTGCGCGTCAGCGCATTCGAGGCAAGCGGGGGCTCGATGACGGCGCCAGCGTACGCGCCGAAGAGCTTATCGGCGACTGCACCGCGGAGGATTTCGACGCGCTGCTGATTCCAGGCGGAACGTCCCCGGATCGAATTCGTACCGATCGTGAGGTCCAGCGTTTGATTCGCGAGTTTGATACGCTCAAGAAGCCGATGTTCTCCATCGGTCACGGTGCGCAGGTACTCATCTCCTCGCAAATCGCTCGCGGCCGCCAGGTAACCGGCGTGCATTCCATCGCCGACGATATTCGCAATGCGGGCGGACTTTATCGCGATCAGCCGACCGTTACGGATTCTAATTGGGTGTCGGCGCGCGGGAGCGAGGATCTGATGCAGTTCAACCGCGCGATGCTGGAAAAACTGGCGACCGCGACTCCGGCTCAGATCGGATCGTAACGCCCCAGCGCCTCACCGTACTGGCGAAGTGCGACAAAGGCCACGATCGCGCAGAGCGAGAGTTCCGCGATGAGCGAATGCGTTCGGGAAACGAGCGCGTATGCCGCAATCGCGACGCAGGCTGCGAACGCAACGTACAGCACTCGCGGCGCGCCGCGGCGGATGGTTGCGGAAAGAGCGACGAGCGTCGCCGGTACTACAGCGCCGAGCACGAGTACAAACGTCATCGCAACATCCGGCGTGCCGCGCAGCGCTTCCGCTACGGCGTAGACTCCGACCGCGAGCGTTGCCGCCGCGCACGGTACGAGCGCCTTTGCGCGGGCGAGATGGCGGCCGAAGAGGGGCGCACTCTGCTCGCACGAGTCCAGATGCGGATGCAGTCCCGGGCTCTGCGCGAGCGCCGTCGTAATGCCGAGCAGCGAACAGAGGAAGAGCGGCGCCGCAAGACCATCGGGCTGAACGAATCCTGCTAAAAACGCCGCGACGCAGGCATAGACGACGATGCGCCGCTGTGCGTAAAGCCGTGCGTGAAGAACGGCGAGTGCGATCCGTGTGGTCACGACTCAACCGCTTTAAGAAAATGCAAAGCCTTCGGAGCAAAGACGCGCGCCGCTGCGGCGTCATCGTGCGTCGAGAGCACGGCGCATTCTCCGGCTGCCGCGAGCACTTGCTGTGCGTAGACCGGTTGCGGCCGGTCGAGCACGAGCAGTTTGGGCATTCCGATCAGAGCGCCGATCAATGGGTAGGCCAGCGCTTCGTGCATGTCCGCCAGCTGCCGGCGCAACTCCGCCGCGTATGCACGCGCGCGGCGCGGCTCCAGCTTCCACAACTCCGCGCGGTACTCGATGTAGCGCGCGAACTCGTCGTCATTCAACGTAAATGGTTCGTGCGGCACCAACGCCGCGACGCGCTTGCACGCCACGGATTGCACGTGGGGATCGTAATCGGCGATGAGCACGCATCCGCTCGACGCCTTGACAACGGCAGCCGCCATCGCCGCCACGATCGCGGCCTCGCGCGCCGACGAAACGTGCAGCGCCGCGCGCTCGCCGCGCTCCACGTCCAACGTAACGGGACCGGCGCACGCCTCGCCGGTGCCGAAGGTTGCCTCCCGCATGCGCAGCAACGGCATCGGCAGTAGCATTCGTCGCTTCCAGCAAACTCCATACAGACCGGTGCTGAGTAATAGCGACGTTGCGCAGAAGCTGCTCGAGATCCGCACGCTCATGGAAATGGCGGGCGATTCGTTTTATAAGTACATGGCGTACGAGAAGGCCGCTGCGTCGGTGGAGAACGCGCCGCCCCTCGGGGACCTCGTCACCGCTGGGGAGCATCTGAAGTTACCCGGCATTGGAAAGTCGATCGGCGCAGTGGTCGAGCAACTCGTACGGACCGGGCACTGCGAGCCGCTGGACCAGCTTCACGAACGCTTCCCCCCGTCGCTGCTCGAAGTGCTCGGCGTCAGCGGCATCGGAACGAAGACCGCGGCAATGCTTTTCAGCGATTATGGAATCGCGTCGCTTGCCGATCTGGAAACGGCGATCGCGTCGGGAACGCTCGCCGGCGTTCCGCGTTTGGGTAGCAAGACGATCGAAAACTGGCGCCGTGGCATTCTTGCCTATCGCGGTCGCCAGCGGCGCACGCCGTTGCCGACCGCGCTGACGATTGCAAGTGAGGCGATGGATTACGTTCGTGACGGGCCGCCGCTCGAGCGCCTGCTCTTTGCCGGAAGCCTCCGGCGCTGCGAGGTAACGGTCGGCGACATCGACCTCGTCTGCACGTCGCCACACGCGGCGGACGTGATCGCCCACTTCACCGCGTGGCAGCGCGCGGAAGCCGTCCTCGCGGAAGGGCCGACAAAGGCGAGCATCTGGCTTCCTGGCGGCTTGCAGATCGATCTGCGCGTTCTGCCGGATCATCTCTACGGCAATCTCTTGCAGCACTTCACCGGTTCGCGCGAACACAACATCAAACTCCGCGAGCTGGCCGTTCGTTCCAACTTGCGCGTCAGTGAAAACGGAATCCTGAACCTCGAGTCGGGCGACGTCATCACGTGCACCGAGGAAGCCGGCGTCTACGCAGCGCTCGGCATGCAGTACATCCCGCCGGAGCTGCGCAGCGGACTCGACGAGATCGACTTGGCGCGCGCGGGGGCGATCCCGCAGCTCGTCGAGCTGACCGACGTTCGCGGCGATTTTCACATGCACACGGTCTGGAGCGACGGCGATGACACGCTCGATGCGATGATCGCCGCGGCGGCCGCCCGCGGCTATGAATACCATGCGATCAGCGACCATTCGCAGGGACGGCTTCGCCGCTTCGGAGTGGGTGCCGACAAATTGCTCGAACAACGTGGGCTGGCGCAAGAGCTGGGCGCCCGTCACGGAATTTTTACGCTCTGCGCGAGCGAAGTCGACGTCTTGCCGGACGGTTCGCTCGATCTTCCCGATGACGTGCTCGCGCGCTTGGACGTGGTCGTCGCGTCGGTTCATACGGCAACGCGTCAGTCACGCGAGGAGATGACCGCGCGCCTCGTCCGCGCGTGCGAGAATCCCTACGTCACGATTGTAGGGCATCCGACGGGCCGGCGCTTCGATGCGTCGCCCGGGTACGAGTTCGATTACGACGCCGTCTTCGCGGCGGCGGCGCGAACCGGAACCGCGCTCGAAATTGACGGCCAGGCAGCGCGGCTCGACCTTCCGGCGCCGCTCGCCCGCAAAGCGAAGACCTTCGGCGTCACCTTTGCGCTCGACAGCGACGCGCATCGTACGCGCGATCTCGCTGCGATGGAGTACGCAGTCGGTCAGGCACGGCGCGCGGGCTTGACCAAAGACGACGTCTTGAACGCGCAACCGCTCGAGTACGTGCGCGCCTTCGTCGCACGCAAGCGCGAGGCGGCATGATCGCGGGCGCGCGGCTGCGGGGTCCGCGAAACGGTGCGGCAAAACCCCCGTTGCTCTTCGTGCACGGCGTCGGCTCGACGGCGGCGATCTGGGATTATCAACTGGAGCCGTTCGGCGTCGATCGGCTCTGCGCGGCCGTCGAACTGCGCGGTAACGGAACGCTTAAACCCGATCCCGATCCAGCAACGATAAACCGGCAGGCGTACGCGCAAGACGTCGTAACGGTCGCAGACGCGCTGGAGGCCGAGCGATTCGTACTCGTCGGGTGCAGTTTGGGCGGCGCCGTCGCCTTCGAGCTGTGGCGACGTGCACGCGAGCGCATAGCGGCAATGGTGCTCGTCGGTGCGTTCGCGCGCTATCCCGACGGCGAACGATACGCGGAGCAAATTTGCGCGCAGGCTCGAGAGATCGGCGATATGCGCGCATTCGGCGAACTGCGGGCATCGAAGCTCGGATTGCCGGCCGCCCGCTTGCGCGAGACCGTCGAGCAGTATGGGTGTAAGTCGGTGGAGTGCTTTATCGCTTCGACACGCGCCACATGGACGGGCGATTACGTCGATCTTCTGACGAACATCGACGTGCCGGTGCTGGTCGTGCACGGCGAGCACGACGTCGTTGCTCCGGCCGAGCGTTCGGTGGAGATTTCATCGGGCATCGCGCGCGCGCAGCTGGTGGAACTCCGCGGCGCCGGACACGTCGCCAATGCCGACGCGCCTGTGGCGTTCAATGCGCTCGTGTACGGCTTTCTCGAGCGCGCGGATTGACCGACGGTTTCTTCTCTCATCCGCCGGGTCGCGCGAATCTAAGCGTCGCTGCGCACAGGGTCATCGGGTAGCCGGCCCTCGAAAAGCGGCTGCACGAATGCGACGAACTCCGGTTCGAGGGCCTCGCGCGACACGGCGCTGTCGAAAAGTGCGCGCGTGACCGGCATGCGGGCCAAGACGACGAAGGACGTGATCCAATTTCTCCAGTGATGATCGTCTATGATAGACCGCTTTCGCATGAAATACATGTCTTGCAGGCCGTCGATGGCGTTTCGAATTGTAACCAGCGTATTCAACCTCGACGCGTCCCCAACCAAGTTGGCCAATTCCGGAATTTCGGCGACGTACATATTGGCGGCAATCGGATCGCGCATGAGATCCGTTCGCGTTTTGTAAATTCGATCGCTCATCTCACGTTGAAGCTGCAATGAGGTCGCCACATAACTTGTATCGGCTTGCCGCCGAGCGTGTATGGCTTGCGTGCGCGCATAGATCACCGAGATCAGGCTAATGCCGATCCCAATCAATCCGAAAACGACGCCCCAATTGGTGGCCGAGTCGCTCATATCACGTGACGATTCGTTCGGGCGCGGCATACAGGTTCGCGCGATTGCCGCGTACGAATCCGGCGAGCGTGACGTTGAACTCGCGCGCTAAGTCCACGGCGAGGCTGCTCGGTGCCGAAACCGACGCGACGACCGGAACGCGCGCCATCACGGCTTTCTGCAGAATTTCGTAGCTTGCGCGGCCGCTGACCATGAGAACGCAACGCTGCAGCGGCAGGCGGGCGTCGAGCAACGCCCAGCCTACGAGCTTATCGAGTGCATTGTGGCGGCCGATGTCCTCGCGGACCGCGATGGTATCGCCCTTTTC